>CAUDRD010000114.1 GCA_958451705.1 uncultured Oscillospiraceae bacterium | reverse complement strand
GGGGTTGTTCTGATCCATGAACTGTGAAAGAGGTGATGAACCGAAGAACTCTCTGATAGCGGCCACAACAGGTCTTATGTTGATAAGTGCCTGAGGAGTTGCCGTATCGCTCTCCTGAGACTGGAGGGTCATCATTCTCTCTCTTACAACTCTCTCCATACGGGTGAAACCGATTCTGAACTGATTCTGGAGAAGCTCGCCGACAGAACGGATGCGGCGGTTGCCCAGGTGGTCGATATCGTCAACGGTTCCCACGTCGTTTGCAAGACAGTTGAGATAGTTGATTGTAGCGAAAATATCGTCAATGATTATGTGCTTCGGGATAAGGTCATCGCAGCGGGCTTTAAGCTCTGCCTTAAGGGCGTCAACGTCGCCCTCGCACTTTTCGAGAACCTCTGTGAGAACGCTGAAGCGTACTTTTTCGTTTATGCCGATATCCTCAAGCTCTTCCTCTGAGAAGAAGGGAACATACTCTCCGATATCAACCATTCCGTTGGAGATGATCTTAACCTCTACGCCCTCAACGTCAACATAAGCGATTGTAACGCCGGCCTGTTCGAGCTCATAGGCTCTCTCTTTGGAGATTACCTCCCCTGCCTCAGCGAGAATTTCGCCGGTTGTGGGGCTTGCAATGGGCTGTGAAAGCTTATGGCCTGCAAGACGCTGGGAAATTGCAAGTTTCTTATTGTATTTATAGCGTCCGACTCTTGAAAGGTCGTAGCGGTGTGCGTCAAAGAACAGTCCGTCAAGGTGTGACTGAGCTGTTTCAAGTGTCGGAGGCTCACCGGGACGGAGCTTTTTGTAAACCTCGAGAAGAGCCTCTTCCCTGTTCTGGGTGGTATCCTTTTCGAGAGTTGCAAGGATTCTCTCATCGGCACCGAAGAAATCGGTGATTTCAGCATTTGTGCCCAGTCCCAGCGCTCTAATAAACGTTGTGATATGAATTTTTCTGTTCTTATCTATTCTTACATAGAAGATGTCGTTCTGATCTGTCTCGTACTCAAGCCATGCACCACGGTTGGGGATGACAGTTGTGGTAAACATCTTTTTACCTGTCTTGTCATGGGTCATGCCGTAGTATACGCCGGGAGAACGAACAAGCTGTGAAACTATTACACGCTCAGCGCCGTTAATAACGAAAGTACCGCTGTCGGTCATGAGCGGGAAGTCGCCCATGTACACTTCGTTTTGCTTGATTTCGCCGGTTTCCTTATTGAGCAGCCTTGCAGTTACCCTTAAAGGCGCCGCATATGTTGCATCACGCTCTTTGCACTCGGTTACCGTATATTTGGGCTTGTCGTCCATGCGGTAATCGATGAAACTGAGAACCAGATTTCCCGTATAATCGGTGATCTCGTCGATATCTCTGAAAACTTCTTTCAGACCCGTATCGAGGAACCACTGATATGAGTTCTTCTGGATTTCAATAAGGTTGGGCATTTCCATAACCTCATTGATGCGTCCGAAGCTCATGCGGGTATTTTTGCCAAGCTTAACAGGTTTCACATTCACCATAGGCTAATCACTCCGTTCTTTTTATTCGTCCATCAACATGGAAACGTTTTTGTTTTGAACAAAAAACGATTGCTTTCCAACAAATTCTCCTTGCTTTTCGGAGAAAAAAGTGATACAATCCGCTTAAAGAAAAAATCCTTAAGGGTACACACTGCCATCATAATAGGCAGTATAGTATTTTACACTATTTACAAACAGATGTCAATAGCCGTAATAATACAAATATTTAGCTTTTTCTTATTTTTTTATTATAAGAAAAAGCTTTTTTGTTTTCAATAAGTGAATTGCATCCATTTTAACACATACACAGCAAAAATAAAGGCTCCGAAAAATTCTCGGAGCCTTTAACTATTAAAGTAAAAATATTATTTAGACTTTGACTTTTTGGCAGTTACCTGCTCCTCGGAAGAAAACTTTTTCTTCGCAACAAAGAGAGCGGCAACGAGAAGCACAAAGCCTACTGGAAGTCCTACCCAAGCGTTGGTAAAGCCCGCTATGAGATAACCTACAAAGCTGCATCCCGCAACAAGCAGTGCATAGGGCATCTGAGTTGAAACGTGTTCCAAATGGTTGCAGTTTGCTCCCGTTGAAGAGAGAATAGTTGTGTCGGAAATGGGAGAAACGTGGTCTCCGCAAACTGCACCGGCAAGGATTGAAGCGATTGTAAGAACCATCAGCTGGCTATCAACTCCTCCGAAAACTGCCATTGTAATGGGGATAAGAATACCGAAGGTTCCCCAGGAGGTTCCCGTTGCAAAGGCAAGTCCCAGAGCGATAAGGAAGAATACGCCGGGCATTATTGTCATTGGGATACTGTAAGTTTCAACAACATGTCTTACATATCCGCCGGCATCAAGATAATCTGCGCTGCAAACGCCGCTGAGAGTCCATGCAAGGGAAAGAATGGCGATTGCAGGAACCATTGCTCTGAAGCCCTCAATAACGCTGTCGGTAAACTCTTTATATGTAATAACTCTGCGGGACATATAGAGAATAAATGTGACAACAAGGGCAAAGAATGAACCCAGTACAAGGGAACGAGACGAATCGCAGTTGCTGAAAGCGGTTATTACGCTTTGACCCTCAAATATTCCGCCTGTGTAAAGCATTGCCATAATACAGAAGACTATAAGGGATACAATAGGAATTATAAGGTCGATAACCGTTCCTTTGCCTGTAACTTTAATGGCTTCTCTTTCGCTGTTCTCGTTGGTGCTCTCCTTTTCACGATGAATGACCTCGTATTTTTTCATGGGACCGAAATCAAAATTAAATGCTATAAGGAAAACAACCATCACGATTGTCAGAAGTGCATAGAGGTTAAAGGGTATTGTTCTAAGGAAAAGATTAAATCCGTCAATGCTGCTTCCCTCGGGAAGTGATGAACCGACAGCTGCTGCCCAGCTGGAAATAGGAGCTATAATACATACGGGAGCAGCGGTTGCGTCGATTATGTACGCAAGCTTGGCTCTGGAAATCTTATGTCTGTCTGTAACAGGTGACATTACTGTACCGACTGTAAGGCAATTGAAATAGTCGTCAACAAAAATGAGAACGCCTAAGCCGGAAGTTGCCGCAAGAGCGCCCCTTTTCGTTTTAATTGCTTTCGAAGCCCAGTTTCCGTATGCCCTTGAAGCGCCGGACTTAGCCATAAGGGCAACAAGTATGCCCAGAAGAACCAAAAAGATTATAATGTTTGCGTTTGAGCCAATTTTTTCGCCCATAATGCCGAATGTTGTTTCAACTGTCTTAACGGGATTGAAGCCTGTGAAAAACAGTGCGCCTGAAAGGATTCCTATAAGCAGAGAAAAATAAACTTCCTTTGTAATAAGAGCCAAGGCGATAGCAACAATAGGCGGAATAAGCGACCAAAAGGTACCTACCATTTGTTTTATCCCTCCTGAATAATATTAGCTCTATTGTACTGTTTTCGATATGGTATGTCAATGTTTTTTGTTAAATTTTGTCTAAAATTTGCACATTATAGTAAAATATAAAGCGGTTTTCTGCATTTAGAAGGCCGCTTTACTTTTAATTTCTTGACTTTCTTTACTTATCAGTCTTTTCCCTTTATCCAGTCCAAAGTAAATTTTACGAAATCTATCTGGCGGCACTCTAAATCCGGCTCATACATTGCACCAATTGTGCCATCGGGAAGCTGAGCAAGGGTACTGTAAACAAATGGTCCCTCTTTAATCTGTCTGGAATAAGGGAAAGATTCTCCCCCATCCTCAGAAAGACGCACTACTCCGTTTTCCCTCGCCTTTCTGCTGGCAGGATTGAGAAAGACAACATAAGGTTTATCCATATTTTCCAGAGCGATAACAGACATCTGGCAAATACACTGTGGCAGACTTTCATCGTGATGGAAATTCTCCCAGCTTTCGCCGCCATCGTAGCTATAAGCCACCGCAACGCTCCTTTTGGAGCTGTGGTTTCGCATGAAGTATTTCAAAACTCCGTCCTTTTGCTCAATAAGCTGAGACTCAGTAAGCATAAAGGGCTCAAAGGTAAGTTTATGGTTAGCTCTAAAAATTCCGATCTTTCTTGTAGTGTTGGGAGATTTGCCCATATGCCAGGTTTTACCCATATCGTCGCTGTAAATACAGGTACAGGAAAGAGTGAGAAGTCTCTTATGAGTTCCGTAGTAAATAGGAAAAACGATTCTTCCCTTGTATTTTCCCTGCTTTATAACGATACCCACGCCGGGGCCGGGACCTATAAAGCTCATATAGCTTTTCTTTATGCTGCGGTTAAGGGATACCGGCTTTGACCAGGTTACGCCTTCATCGTCGCTGTAACAGAGCATAAGGGTGGCCGTATTTACTATTTTAAATTCTCCGTCAATATGTATATTGCAGATAAATTTTCCGTCCTTTGTGATATCGCCCTTTTCATCGGCGGCGTATTCTGTTTTTTCCGTACCGTTTTTAAAGAGGAATCCGTCCTTTAAAACATATTTATCTTTACCTTTTCTGCCTAAAACAATGGGATTGCCTTCGGAATCTTCCCCTGTTGAACACTCGCAGTTGAGAATACCCACTCCCGACGGCGTTGAACAATAAATCATATATATTCTGTTGAGCTCTTCAACATACACCATGCAGGGGTCTATTGCAGCCGAGGAATTCTCTTTGGACTCTCCGTGCTCCTCAACGGCAAGAATGTATTCCTGCCATGTCTCTCCGCTGTCTGCGCTGCGGCGTATTACTTTATCTATTCTGTTGGGATTATCCTGACCGGTATAATACCTTGCATCTGCACAGGCCACAACCATACCGCTTTTTGTGGTAACCATTGACGGAATACGGTAATTTTCAGAGGGACCGCCCTGTCCCGGACCAAAAACTGTAAAAGGCTTTGAAATACTCATTTTATCCTCCATGATTAAACAAAATATTCGTTATCTTTTCGCCTTGAAAAATTCTCTTCAAGACGCTTTGTCACAGCTGAAAAATCCATTTTGCGGCAGGATACCGGGCACACATATAAACACCTTGTACATCTTATGCAGGTTTTCTCATCGGCACGGAAATCATTATTATTAATAGCTCCCACCGGACAGTCAGCGGCACATTTTCCGCACTTAATGCAATTATCATCGGGAACGGGACCATTTCCGCCCATTTTCCATTCCTTGTAAGGATAATTACCCTTTACAGTTATAGGTGCAAAATCACCCTTTTGCAGTTTCACGGAAACCGCTTCGGCAAAAGTTTTCATATGCTCAATATCCTGTTCATCGGGTCTGTCTTTACCCAGTACAGACGAATAAACATGGGGTATGACAAGAGCACAGGCGCCGATACATTTAAAGCCTTCCGACTCGATTTTATTTTTAAGCTCAATCAGAGCGTCATCATAGTCACGGTTACCGAAACAGGAGCAAACTACACACGGAGTATTTTCCCCTGAAACATTTGAAAACAGTCCCTCTACCGGCGGGATTCTTCCCCCGTATACAGGAGAGCCGACTATTACAAAATCATCACTCTTAAATGTAAAATTCTTCTTTCTTTCGCTCAAAACACATAAATCTATTTCTTTAAAACCACCGCCGAAAAGCTCGCTGAGCTTTCTCATAGCGTTTAAACTTTTCCCCGTAGGGCTGAATGACACTATGTAATTCAAAGAGATTCATCTCCAATTCAGTTTTCTTTCTTTAATTTTCATTTACAATATAATGAATTATTCCTTTTAGTTTGTCAAGAGAGAGAAAATATAAAAATTAAAGGGCAAACATAACATTTAAATACAAAAAACGAGGACACCCTTTCGGATGTCCTCATGTTGATTTGTACCCTTAGAAATCTACCTCTTCGCCATAATAGATAGCTGTGAAAAGCTTCTCCATCTCTTCCTGAGT
>CAUDRD010000113.1 GCA_958451705.1 uncultured Oscillospiraceae bacterium | reverse complement strand
GTGGCTTTAAAGAGATCTCCGTCAATTTCAATTGAGAATTTTCCGCCCTGAAGCTCGCAAAGGCTCTTTGCAATTGAAAGACCAAGTCCGCTGCCTTCAGTTGACCTTGAGGCATCGCCTCTGACAAATCTCTGAGTTAATTCATCAGGTGAAATATCGAGGGCTTTTTCGGAGATATTTTTAATTGAAAATCTGCCCCATCCGTCCTTTTCGTCAACGGTGATATATGCTCTTGAACCTTTGAGAGAATATTTCTTTACGTTGCTGAAAAGGTTATCTATTATTCTCCAGGTCTTTTGGTTATCCGCCAAAACTACCGGCTGCTTTTCGGGGGTGTTTATGCGAACCTCAATGCCTCTTGTGGCAAGTGCGTCCTCATTTTCTCCCACCGCCTGAACTGCCAGCTCATAGAGATTCATTTTAATTTTGTTGATCTTTAAATTTCCTGTGCTCGCCTTGGAAGCTTCCACAAGGTCCTCAATAAGCTTTTTCAGTTTTGCTGATTTGTCGTTTAATACTCCTATATATTCCTTTGCGGTTTCGTCGGTTATGTTGCATCTGCCGAGTAGGTCAACATAGTTGATTATTGAGGTAAGGGGAGTTTTAAGGTCGTGGGAGACGTTGGTAATAAGCTCAGTTTTCATTCTTTCGCCTTTAATTGCATCCTCTACTGCAATTTTAAGCCCCTGCTGCATATTTTCAACATCTATTGCAAAACCTCTTACGGGCTCCTTCATATTTGAATAATCAAGGGAGAAATTAAAATCTCCCTGAGCGCCTTTTCTTATTTCGGCAAAAATCTTGTCAAGATTTTTAATAGTGGCAAAGGTTTTTGCAAGAAACGCAGCGTTAAAAATTATTGCAGGCAAAAGGAAAAGTATAAAGAAAACAGAACCGTCTCCGTCTGATGCACTTATAGCGCCAATAAGAAGTAAAAGGCCGTTTACTCCGAAGAAAAGCACCGCTTTCCAGAGAATGGACTTTTTAAGGCATTTGAAATGATAGCCTAAATCAAATGCGGATTTAATTTTTTTTCCGCACTTTTTAAAGAAGTGTGATATTTTTTTGCCGACTACATACCAGAGTGAGTGCTTTATAAGTGTACGTGCTTTAAAAGCTCTCACAAAGGACATGAACCATTCGAGAATAATCATAGCAGCAGCAAACATCACTGCGGTAAAGATGTTTTCAGATTCCAGAATTTCTTCACTGTAAAATCCCACTGAGTCAATAAAGCTAATTGCAGCAAGAAACGCAAGGAAAATAATCGCTCCGGAAATGAGAAAATGAATGTCATGGAAGCAGCGGTCAATTGCCGCTTCCTCAACGGGCTCGTTTTTATCCTTTTTGCCTGCGGTTATCATCAGATAGATTATGCCTGCAAGGGCAATTAATCCGCTTACCGCAGCGTCGATGACTTCATTGCGTATGTCATAATACATGGAATTGTATTCGGCTGCGGCTTTTGCATATTTGTCGTCAGCAGTTCCGGCAGTAATCATATCGGTATCTATACCTATGCTCAAATTTCCGTTTGAAGAGACTTTTTCGGCGATATAATCTGAAAAATTATAGCTGCGGTTTACCATTCCTTGAGAGGTAACTAAAAAATTCAGAGATGAAAAATACTCAGTGTAGTTTTTATCTGCCTGTTTTTCTGCGCCGTCAATATTGGTTAAAAAAACACTGCCGTCGTCGTATATGAATTTTAAGCTTTTGATTGATGAAATTTCATTTTTCAGTGACTCATAATCGCTGAGAAAATAAAGCTGCGCATAGCTGATATTGGATTTAAGGGTACTATTGTTATTGCTTTTTATGTTTTCTATTTCTCTTTCGAGAGAGGCGTAATAATCGGACGAAAGCACATGCTTTGCGTATTCGAGGGTATAATAAGTTTCTCCGTTTGAGTAAGCGGCAACCGTTGTTTCTTCGGACCCGACATAAGGTGACGAAGGCGTTTCACCATTCACCTCTTCTGAATATCCAGAGTAATAATCAACGTAATACTTTATTTTTTCATTTATTTCTCTTTCAGTAGTTTTTGCTGAATCATCCTTTAGTTTTGCTACGTAATCAGACCACGCCTGACCGCTTTTTACATATTCCTCGTCGCCGTGATAACGCTCTGCATATTTTTCTATTTTGTCTATGTCCCTTTCAAGCATATCCGCAAAGGTCCAGGAAGAAAGAAAATCGTTAGTGTAATTATAGTCTGCACCGTAATTGCGGTAAAATAATGAATCGGAAACGGCAATTTTAAATACGGCTCTCCCCGCTATGGCAATGCATCCCGCTGTAATAAGGAAAATCACCGTTTTTGCAAATATGCCGTAACTAAATTTTCTCAATTTTGTAGCCAATTCCCCACACCACCTTTAAATATTTAGGCTCTTTGGGATTTATCTCGATCTTTTCCCTTATTCGCCTTATGTGAACGGTTACTGTCTTTTCCGTGGAAAAACTGGGTTCATTCCATACCGCTTCATAGATTTGCTGAGTTGAAAGCACTCTGCCGAGGTTTTTCATAAGCAGCTCAACTATTCCGTATTCTCTTGCGGTAAGGTGAACCGGTTCTCCGTCAACGGTAAGCTCTCTGGCGGCGGTGTCCAGCACCAGGCCGCCATTTACGATTGCGTTCTCCTTTTTTTCGATGCTGCCGAGGTTGACAAAACGTCTTATCTGGGATTTAATTCTCGCCACAAGCTCAAGGGGATTAAATGGCTTTGTAACATAGTCGTCTGCGCCGAAGGTAAGCCCTGTTATTTTATCGGAATCCTCGCTTTTTGCCGAAAGTAAAATAATTGGGAAATTGTGATCTTCACGAAGCTTGAGGGTGGCTCCAAGTCCGTCAAGGCCCGGCATCATAATATCCATGACCGCACAGTGGATATCTTTGCCTTTAACAGCTTCAACGGCCTCTTCTCCGTTTTCCGCACGGACAACGTTGTAGCCCTCCGCTTTTAGATAGATCTCGATTGAATCAAGTATCGCCTTATCGTCGTCACAAACAAGAATGTTATACATTTACCCTTTTCCTCTCTTTGCTCATAAAACTTTTACGTCAATTATACACCAGCATGACAATAAAAAGAAGTATTGCAGCAGAATTGCGCCCTTTCTCCTGCAATTACTATTGTGAGGGATAATAGTTACAATTCAGCGCTTGTATTTCTTACATTTTTCTTACAAATATTTTAACCTTTTGTTTGACATGAAAGCAAAGGTAATGTATAGTAACAATGACAACTTCACACAGGGGCTTTTGCCCCGGCGGATTACGGTTTTACCGAAGGGTAAATTAAAAGGGAATGCGGTTAGACTCCGCAGCAGCCCCCGCTACTGTAAAAATGACGAAGGCTTTTAGAGCGTTTGCTCTGCCACTGGGAAACCGGGAAGGTGTAGCCGGAGGATGATTTTGAGCCAGGAGACCTGCCGTAGTGCGTTGATTGCTGATTTCGGCGGGAAATCGAGGCGATTAAAGAAAAAAGCGGATTTTGTGTTTTCATTTCCGGTTTCTTTCTCATGCCTTAAGCCGAGCTTTTAGCCCGGCTTTTTTTGTTTTTCCCTTTTAGGTATGGTGTGAAGATGCCGAAAAAAGAGAAAGGAAAAAAGAAAAATGAAGAAAATCACAAAATCCATTGTGAGTCTTGTTCTTGTTTTTGCCGTTATGCTTTCGCTGCCCATAAGCATTTCAGCTACAAGATCAGTTACCCCCGAAAAGGAATACCTAAGTTATTCCCAGTTCAGAGGGGATGCTCTCTCTCAGGGAATAGTGGACAGCAAAACTCCTCTTTACGCAGGTTCCACAGTAGAAAAATGGGCTACATCCTTCGGCACCGGCTGGAGCGATGTTCCCGGTACTCCTGTTATTGTAGGAGATTACCTTTACTGTCTTTTAGCTGGACAGAGCAAGCTCTACCGTGTTGACGCAAAAACGGGAGAAATTTTAAAATCCGTTCCATGCGCCGGAAAAAGCCAGTTTTTTTCTACAATCGCCTATTATGACGGAGTTATCTATGTACCCCGTGCAGCAGCTGACGGTAAAGGAGCAGTTATAATCGCCTATGACGAAGAGACAATGGAGCAGCTTTGGATCTCCGAGCCCATAGGAGGAGCAAATAACAGAATACAGCCTCTTTCAGCTGTAACTGGATATGACGGCCACATATATGTAGGAGTTTCTGACGGAAGCGCAAAGGAAGGAGCTTACGTTTGCTTCGATACAGTGGACGAAAATCCCGAAAAGAGCGACGAGGTAAAAGCTCCTCTTTGGACATATAAGCCGGAAAACATGAAGAGCGGCTACTACTGGAGCGCCGGCGC
This sequence comes from uncultured Oscillospiraceae bacterium, assembly GCA_958451705.1. Classification (GTDB taxonomy): domain Bacteria; phylum Bacillota; class Clostridia; order Oscillospirales; family Acutalibacteraceae; genus UMGS263. The sequence continues at coordinate 1,557 of CAUDRD010000113.1, read as the reverse complement.
AATTGTGGGCGATACTATAATTTTCGGCGGCGAGGCAACGGAGCTTGTTATCCACAGCCTTACTGAGGATAAGGTATACGATACTCTTGTTCTCGAGCCCGATGCTGCATCAGGAATAAGAAGCAGCGTTCACTACGATGCTGCGACAAACAGAGTTTTTGTCGCCCTTAAAAGCGGAAATATATATTCAGTAAAGCTTTCAGGGGACAACACCTTTGATACTTCTTCTATAATCAAGACAAATATCGGCAACGATATTACTTCAAGTCCCGTTGTATTCGGCGGCAGACTCTATATCGGCGGCGGTGGAATTTCCTCCGGCAACGGTTTTACTGTAATGGATAGCGAAACCCTCCAGATAATCTATCAGATAGATGAGGTTAAAACCCAGGCTTCTCCCATTATCTCCACTGCATACGCAACAGAGGAAAACGGCTATGAAGTTAAGATATATGTGACAGATTACGGCGGATATGCTTCCGGCGGATATACTCCAAGTTCCTCATGTGTTTATGTAATATCTGATAAACAGGGACAGACTGAGCCCGAATATGACATTCTTGCAATTCCGTCACAGCTTCAGTACTGTTCACAGAGTGCGGCCATAGGAGCTGACGGTTCAATTTACTTCTATAACGACGGCGGAAAGATGTACTGCTTCAGCCATGAGGATTCCGCCGACGGAGAATATACCGCACAGGATATGATAAACGCCATATCACTTTTTGATTTTACAGGCGTAACAGTAAGGGATGAGTACCGTCTTGAGAGACTCAAGCTTCGCTATGATTTAATGAGCGACAGCGAAAAGGCAAAGGTTACAAATTACGAAAGCCTCGAAGAGATGCTCAAAAAAATAGAAAACCTTAAAAACGAGGAAACAATTGTAGCTGAGCTTAACGAGTACATTAAAAATGTAAATCCCGATGCACTTACAATTAATGACAGCGACACGGTAAACAGTTGGTATTCAAAATATAATTCACTTTCACAGGAGAGCAAAGCTCTTGTGGAAAACTCCGATAAACTTTTAAAATGCGTTACAATTATAGAAAATCTTAATAACCAGGATGCGGCGGAAAATCTCAATAAGCTTATTGCCGCTCTGCCTGATGCCGATAAAGTCACGCTTAAAGACAGAGATAAAATTATCGAAGTTCTTGCCCTTTATGAAATCCAGAACGATGAAGTAAAGAAAATGTGTGACAGTGAAAAACTCCTTGCGGCTGCTGATAGGGCAGAAGAGCTTTGGACAAAGGTTCAGGCACTTGACGAAAGAATTTTCACTGAAATAGATCCCCTTAATATTACCGTAGAGACAGAAAAGACCGTTGCGGAGATCGAAAAGGAATATTCACTTCTTTCCGAAGCCGATAAAGAATATGTCACCCGTTATGATGACGTACTTTTTGCAAGAAAAGTTATAGACGGCCTTAAAAACGGAGTTATCATTTCAGAAATGCTTATGAACCTTGCAGGTTCTCCCGAGGTATATACGGCAGAGTACGAAAATGCGGTATTTTCATTTAAAGGCACTGATATTACAGACCCCACAAA
>CAUDRD010000112.1 GCA_958451705.1 uncultured Oscillospiraceae bacterium | reverse complement strand
CTGCTGACATTTTTGATAAATGATTTTCCGCCGAAAATCTGGAACATATCCCATAAGAATGTAAATATCAAGGAAAAAAGAGCTTGTAAAGCGTCCTTTGTATTTGCGTTGAAAATTTCATAGATGAACCAACCGACTATAAATAATCGTATAACAGTCCAAAGTATAAGTTCGGTTTTGGGCATGGTTTTTAAATAGGAAAATCTTTTCATTTTGTCATCCTTTCAGGGTGATTATCGAGTTTCGGTTTCGCTTTGTGTTTCGTTTTCAAAGGTGTCAAATGCAGAGGAATTTGCCGCTATTTTTTTGTAGCAGGCCTTAGCTGACCTTTGGTTTACTTCGAAGGAATATTTACTTGTCCACTTGGCTACCAGCTCTTCAAACTCTGCGCCTTTAAGGTTAAGCAGGCAGTCTTCACGGTTAAGCTGATAATAGATATTAGAGTCGGTGTCGGAGGCGAGGCGCTGTACGGCGAAAATATAATCTCCCACCGTAATAACAGCGGCTTTATTCTCTTCTATTGCTTTTACAGAGTCAAAAAATCCTTCCGGGTAAAGGGGAGAAGCGCTTTTGCTGATTACTGCGGGCTGAACTGTAGAGCCTTCCTGACCTACATAATCGGAATATACGTCGTCTATAAGAGTACCTGCATTGATTTTTGCAACGAGGTTCTGAAAAGCCGTTGTGGTTTTTTGACGATTTTCTGAATCCATAGGAACGGTGTTTCCGTTTTCATCCAGATCGGTAAGGTAACCGTTTATGGATTTGATTATTGCATAGTTATCGTTGAAGTACTTTTTCACAGTTTCTTCCGGAACAGGGGTAAGTCCTTTGGTATCATAATAGGCAAGGAAAATTGCGTTTTCGTAGGCTTTGCTCTCATAGACCTTTGTAAGAGTTTGTTTGGAAACGCCTATTTTTTCATAATAATTTCCATATAAATGCCAAAGGTTGTTTACTGTTTGGGAAACATTGCTCTTTTTGCTGTCTGAAAGGGAGAGTCCCATTTCTGAAAAAACGGTGTTGATTGCCACATAGCGCACACAGTTTTCCGCCGCTTCCTTCATTACGGCTGTGCTTTCGGGCACGCCTTCTGAAGAGGCAACCGCACTGTCGAGATAGTAGGTATAGATTTCTTTGTCAATCTCAACGCTGCCCACAGTGATTACATTTCCAACCGGAAGGTCGCAGGAGGAAAACACAAACGTGAGCGCAAGAAAAATTCCTATTGATGCAAATATTTTTTTCATAATTAAGCATCCTCCAAAAGGCGATTTACAAAAAAGATTATATAACAAAGCGGGAAAAAAGTCCACAAAAAACGAGACGTAAGAAAAATTGTAATTTTTTAAGCTTGCGTATGTATAAGTATTTTTGTATCTATCTGAATTTTTATCAGTTCAATTTAAAACTTACCTATAAATAACAGTAACAGCGGTTTGAAACTTCAAAGTTTCAGCCGCTGTTTTGTCTGTTTTATGCTTCTATACTTTTCGCAAGAACTTTTACCCACGGGTTAACATATTCGTTTTGATCACTGGGAGTATAGCAGAACGAAGCGTAAATAACTTTGTTCCCTTTTTGAATTATCACCGTTATGTAGCCGGAAGGCCTTTTGTATGCTTTTATGTAATCCGCCTCAATTCCCGAAAGCTCTATTTCCTGCATATCATCTTTTTTGTTATCGTACCGGTAATAGTCCTCCGCAGTTTTTCTTCCAAGAGCTTCGTTTATCATTTCGTGATAATTTACAGTAAGTGAAACTGAAGTTTCATTTCCGCCTTTGTCTTTCGCCTGAGTTTGTTCATGCCAGTATACATTTTTCGGTGAAATCAAACTCCGCCACTGACCGACATCGGTGTAGCTTTCATCTGTGAGTAAATAATCATTGTTCGGTTTTTCTTCGGCAAAAAAATCTTCAACTGTGGCAAATGGGGGATCTATATTGTAGTTTTCAGCCGTACTTTTGGGCGGTAAAAATACATAGAGTACCATTATCAGCATAAGCACAGCCAGCAGAAACGGCAGACTGCTGCTTAAAAAATAAAGAAAAGCGTGTTTTTTTACTTTCTTTCTGTGGTTGAGGGTTCCGTTTTTACGAAGTGCTTTCTGTAGCCTTCTTATATGTATTATTTCTGAAACGGTATTGATTAGATTTAAGAGGATGACGGCTGAAAGTAAAATCCAGGTCAAAAAAGGCGCTTCTATTACAGCGGGAAGCCCTTTTTTGATTAATGCGGCCGCTAAAATTATTAACCAAAGTATAACCGGAAAAAGACTTTTGAGTTTGTTATTGATGAGTGCTTTAAGCGACAGCGCTTGTACTTCCGGGTCGGTGTTAAGCTCCCTTGTGTGGGGCTTAAGTGAGCGGTAAATGTAGAAAGCTCCGCATTTTACCACAAACTCCCAGCCGTATTTTTCGCTTATTTCAATTGCCTGTTCTTCGGGTTTTCCTGCGTCGCTCCATATTCCTTCACCTCGGGGCGAGGCTTCAAGACGGTAGCTGATGTCCCGTGGTTCATCCTTCCGAAAAAGGAGAAAACCGAAACGCACGGGAACTTTAGCAAGAGCGTATCCATTTTGCGCCATATCGGTGAGCCAGCTTTCTATTCCCTCAACATCATAGGGATGGCAGGGAAGATGACGGCGTATATATTTCTTTTCCGTTGACATGGTTATTCCTCCTTTTCTTTCGCTGCCGTTTCGGCATCATAAATGCAGTGCCTTAACCTTTCAAGCTCATCTTCATAGGCCTGTAAGCCTCTTTCGGTGATTTTGTAAGTGCGCTTTCTGCCCTCTACCTGAATTTCCCTGATGTATCTTTCATTTTCAAATTTTGAAAGAATAGTGTAAAGGGTGGCGGGACCTATCTGCAACCTTCCATTGGTGCGCCTGTCAATATAGTCGGCAACGTCAATTCCGCACATGGGTTTTTGACAAAATGCCATTAGCACATAAAACATAGATTCCGTCAGTGATTCCATTGATTTGCGCGGCAAAAAACCAACCCCTTTCACTGCAATATCGTTTAATGATATTATATAACGATATTAAGGCGGGTTCAATGGCTTAACTGCACAAAGATTATTGTATTCTTTTGTTTCATGGCTTTTTATGATAAAATACCCATGTAAATCCACAGAAAGGAGAATTTTATGAAAAAGCTTATATCGTGGAACGTAAACGGCCTGAGAGCCTGCGTGGGAAAAGGATTTTTTGAGGCCATGGCTAATCTCGATCCCGACGTTATATGTATACAGGAGACAAAATTACAGCAGGGACAGCTTGAAGTGCCTGAGGACGGATATTACCGCTACTGGAATTATGCAGAGAAAAAGGGATATTCCGGCACGGCGGTTTTTACAAAGGAAGAGCCTCTTTCCGTAAGTTACGGGCTGGGAGAACTTATTGAGGATAATGAGGGCCGAGTAATAACTTTGGAGTTTCCCGAGTATTATCTTATAAATGTATATACTCCAAACGCTCAGCGGGAGCTTGCAAGGCTCGATTACAGAATGCAATGGGACGATGCATTCCGTGAGTATGCGGCAAAGCTTTCTGAGAAAAAAGGAGTCGTTGTCTGCGGCGATATGAACGTAGCACACAATGAGATAGATTTGAAAAATCCGAAAACCAACCGTGGCAACGCAGGTTTTTCCGACGAAGAGCGTGAGAAGTTCACAAGATTTCTCGAGGCGGGATTTGTAGATTCATTTCGATATTTTTATCCCGACCTTGAGGGAGCATATTCCTGGTGGTCATATATGTTTAACGCTAGAAAGAACAATGCGGGATGGCGTATCGACTATTTCTGTGTGTCAGAGAATATGAAAGAAAAGCTCGTTTCGGCGGCCATACACCCTGAAATTTTCGGTTCCGACCACTGTCCTGTAGAAGTTGTTTTGAATTTATGAATTTTGTTGTGAGTTTGTAAACAATGGCCGAAAAGTTTGAAATTGATGTTTTCCCGTGGTAAAATGGAAAAGCAATTAGTTTAAGAATATCCAATTAAGGGAGGTATTTCCTTGTCAGATTTTAAAGAAAAAGAGAAAGGCGAAGGCTTGCCGGAAGAGGAAAAGGCTGTAACTGCTGATTCTCAGGAAGAAGCTGCGGCTTCGGCAGATAATGCTGATAAGCCAAAAGGCGAAAAAACCGAAAAAGAAGAGCTTGAAGAGCTTGCAGCGTTATTCCAAAAGGAGCTCGATAAGGCTAAGGAGCAGGCGGAAAAGAGCGATTCAATTTCCGACTGGGACAATCTTGCAACTGTAAACCGTACCGTTGAAGGGGTAGAGGCTCCGAAGATCGCTGAAAAAGAAGAAACACAGACACAGGCAAAAGCAGAAGAAAGCGAAGAAAAGGCAGAAGAAATTGACGAATCTCTTTGCATACGCTGCGGAAAAAATGAACGCAAGACCGATGAAAACGGCGAATATATAAGCGATTACTGTGAGGAATGTGAAAAAGCTCGTCTTAAAACTCATGTAAGCTGGATTGGCACTGTGCTTTTTGTCCTTGCAGTTGCCGTTATGATTTTTGCCGGCAGAGATTTTGCCAAATCTGCCGACAGCTTTAAAGGCGTTTTAGAGGCCGATGCTCTGAGACTGGATAAAAAGTATACTTCCGCCATGGATGCATATTATGACTGTGTTTCCGCCGGAAACGACAGGGGATATGTTATCAAAAATATGTTCAAGTGCTATGAAGACAGCGAAATGATCGTGTATGCCTCTCAGATGCTTACACAGCTGGGTTATGATGAGGATACTCTCGGTAAGCCGTGGAATTCATATCTTGAAAACCTCTATAAAAAAAGCGAGAAGCTTAATAACACCTCTACTGATGCCAACCAGGCGTTGACCTCCGCAACGGATGAGGACGGAAATCTCGATTACGATGCAGCGGTAAAAGCTCTCGATGAGCTTGCCAAAAGCGATGATTACGATCCGGCAATCGTGCAGTATTACCGCTACTATGCCGCTGCTAAAGCTTCAAAAAGCGCAGATGAGCTTATTAAAGTAATTTCCGAAAATCAGGATTATATAGACGAATACCCGTGGCTTTTCCTGCCGAAGCTTGCAACCCTTAAAGTGAGAGCGGGAGATTCTGAGGGAGCTTTGGAGCTTTGCGACGAAATGCTCAAGCTTAATAAAGAGTTTGCAGACGCATACATTGTAAGAATTTACACTGCGAGAATGAATAAGGATTATGATAAGGCTATTTCTCAGGCGGATGCTGCTGCAAAACTGTTTAACGGAAGCGAAGGCGGCGACGGCGTAATCAACACCTACGCTTTGGGAGAAATTTACCGTCAGCGCAGCGTAGCGTGTCTCCTTGCCGGTAAAACCGAGGAAGGCATAGAGTACGCCGAAAAATCTCAGAACACCTACCAGTCCGTAGACAGCACGAATCTTCTTGGAATCTGCTATACACTTAATGGAAACGAGGAAAAGTATAACGAAACTCTGGAGTTCCTTAAGAACTACGGATACACATATCTTACAGACGTTACAAACTTCAAAGCGGGTAAAACAACCCTTGAAAAAATCTTTCTTGAGGATGGAGGCGAGCTTCAGTGAAAATGGTAGGATTTATAATTAAGGTGCTCACTTTTCCGGGAGCTTACCTTCACGGATACTGGGAGCATATAATGTGCAAAACATACGATTGCCCCGTTGACGATAACCGCTATTTTACAAAAGGCGAAATGTGCGGTCATGTTGACCATGAATTTTTCCCAACAGCTGCAAGGCAGTTCCTTTTCTGTTTCTTCCCAATGCTCTTCAACCTGTTTTTGGGCTTTGCAATAGGAATGCCGGCAGTTATAAGAATTTTCTTTGTAGGCGGAGTACAGTGGTATCACTATGTTCTGCTGTGGCTCGGATTGTCATTCCTTACAAACCTGTTCCCGCTTATTGACGCCGCAATGGCAATGTGGGA
>CAUDRD010000111.1 GCA_958451705.1 uncultured Oscillospiraceae bacterium | reverse complement strand
TAAAAACAAGGAGATAAAAAAGTGAGTAACTATAAAATGGAAGTGATTGGAAGGTTAAATCAGCTTACTTTACTCCACAGGATGAAAATTTATCAGGTGGCAAAGGAAAGCGGAATCCATGCCGGTCAAAAATTTATTCTCGACTACATTATTAAGCATGACCGCTGTACACAGAAAGAGATTGCCGAAAAAATGTATGTTTCTCAGCCATCCATCGCCATGTCGGTAAAACGAATGGAAAAGGCTGAACTTATTACAAGAGAAGTTGATGAAAAAGACTCAAGGACCAATCGTCTTTCAGCAACGGAAAAGGGCATAAATCTAATAGAAAAATGCCGCAAAATTTTCGATTCCGTTGATGACGATTTATTTGCCGGATTTACCTGTGATGAACTGGAAACTTTCAAGGAATATCTTGACCGTATGATAGTTAATATATCCGGAAAGCAGTTTAGTCACGAGGACATTTGCCGGCTTATAGCAGAGGAAAAACAGATTTTATCAAATGATAAAAAGGAGGAAAAACAATGATAAGAAAACTAATTCCTTTTCTGTCAAAATATCGGTTGGCTGCAATTTTGTCGCCGCTGATGATGATTGGCGAAGTTTTTGCCGAGGTAAGAATACCAATTCTTATGGCGACAATTGTGGATGAGTACATACCCGTAGGCGACACCACAAAGGTTATGGAAACAGGTTTGCTGATGATAGGCATGGCGCTTATGTCTCTTTGCTTTGGTGCATTGGGTTCATTTTTCTCGTCAAAAGCAGCCATGGGATTCGGCGCAGAGCTGCGTGGCGCAATGTTCTCAAAAATACAGGGCTTTTCTTTTTCTAATGTAGATAAATTCAGCACAGCTTCTCTTGTAACGAGAATGACTACCGACGTTACAAGAATACAGATGGCTGTTGTTATGATTCTTCGTGTCTGTGTAAGAGCTCCCGTAATGTTTGTAAGTGCTCTTACGATGGCTTATTCCGTAAGCAAGAGCCTTATTTTGGTGCTGGCGTTTGCCGTACCGGTTCTGGCAATAGGAATTGCTATCTTTATGTCAATGGCATATCCTCGCTTTATAACAATGTTTAAAAAGTACGATAAGCTCAATGCCGTTGTACAGGAAAATCTTATTGCCATAAGAGCCGTTAAGGCTTATGTCCGTGAGAAATTTGAAAAGAGTAAATTTGCTAAGGTAAACGATGAACTTATGAATTTCTCCATAAGAGCGGAAAAAGTTATGATTTTCGGCGATCCTCTTATGATGATTGTAATGTTTTCATGCATCATTTCTGTTCTGTGGCTTGGCGGCAGACAGATTGTCTTCGGTCAGATGGAAGTCGGAGCTCTTACAAGCTTTTTAACATATATCACTCAAATACTTATGTCCCTGCTTATGGTTTCAATGGTCTTTGTTATGCTTGTAATGTCTAAGGCTTCCGCTGCACGTATTGTTGAAGTGCTGGAAGAAGAAAGCAGCCTTAAAGACGGAGAAAAAATGATTACAGAGGTAAAAGACGGTTCTATCGAATTTAAGAATGTAAGTTTCCGTTACAATTCTGATTCTGAAAACGATGTCTTAGAAAACATAAACCTCAGTATCAAATCCGGTGAGACAATAGGAATTATAGGCGGAACAGGTTCGTCAAAATCAACTCTTGTTCAGCTTATTCCCCGTCTTTATGACGCAACAGCCGGTCAGGTGCTTGTAGGCGGAGAAAATGTAAAAGATTATTCTCTTAACGCCTTGAGAAACAGCGTTGCGATGGTTCTTCAGAAAAACGTGCTTTTCTCAGGTACAATCAGGGATAACCTTCGCTGGGGTGATGAAAACGCCACCGATGAGGAAATAGAGGCAGCCTGCAAAGCAGCTCAGGCCCATGACTTTATCACTTCATTCCCGGACGGTTACGATACGGATTTGGGACAGGGCGGCGTCAATGTTTCCGGCGGACAGAAGCAGCGTCTGTGTATAGCCAGAGCCCTTCTTAAAAAGCCGAAAATTATAATTCTTGACGACAGTACCAGCGCAGTTGATACAGCTACAGATGCGAAAATTCGACAGGCTTTCCGTGAGAATTTCAGCCATATTACGGCGATTATAATCGCTCAGAGAGTTACTTCAATAATGGATGCAGACCGTATAATTGTCCTTGAGGACGGAAAGATAAACGGTTTCGGAACCCACGAAGAACTTCTTAAGACCAATGAGATATACAGTCAGATTTACTATTCACAGCAGAAGGGAGTTGAAGAATAATGGCAGGACCAATGAGAGGCAGACCGGGCGGATTCCAGAAGCCTAAGAATTTAAAGAGCACCATAAAACGTCTTGCAAAATATCTCGAAAAGCATAAGCTTTTGCTGTTTCTTGTAATGCTCTTTGTGCTTTTAAGTACTCTTGGCAACGTTGCCGGTACTTATATGCTGGAGCCCATAATCGACGATTATATTACTCCCCTTATCGGCACAAACCCTTCCGGGGCAGATTTCCTTCCGCTCATTAAAATACTTTCTGTTATGGCCGTTATTTATGTTTTAGCCGCACTTTCTTCCTTTGCTTACAGAAGAATAATGCTATATGTGTCACAAAAAACACTTAACGAAATAAGGGGAGACCTGTTTAATCACATGGAGGATCTTTCCCTTAAATATTTTGATACCCACACCCACGGCGAACTTATGAGCCGTTACACAAACGATGCAGATACACTCCGTGAAGCCCTTTCAAACGGCGTTGTGCAGCTGTTTTCTTCAACGGTCAGCGTTGTAAGTACATTTATAATGATGCTTGTTATAAGCCCCATACTTACAATCTTTATTGTGCTTATGCTTATTGTAATGCTGTTTTGTGTAAAGAAAATAGGCGGAAAGAGCGCAAAATACTTTAAAAAGCAGCAAAATGCTCTCGGTGCTGCAAACGGATATATTGAAGAGCTTATTGAAGGCCAAAAGGTTGTTAAAGTGTTCTGTCACGAAAAGGAGGCAGAAGCAGAATTTGCAGTACTTAATGAGGACCTTCGTCATGCAGCTACCAAGGCAAACACCTATGCAAGTGTAATTATGCCTATTATGGGTAACCTTTCTTATGTAAACTACGCTATTACCACAACGGCAGGTGCGTTTCTCGTAATGGGCGGTATACTTAAAGTAGGTTCGGTTGCAGCTTTCCTTCAGTATACAAGAAGCTTTTCTCAGCCCATAACCCAGATTTCACAGCAGTTCAATACTCTTATTTCCGCAATTGCAGGTGCAGAGCGTATATTTGAGGTTCTCGATGAAGAGCCTGAGGTAGACGATGGATATGTAACTCTCGTTAACTGCAATGTGGATGAAAACGGAAATATCACTGAAAGCGAAAAGCGTACAGGAACCTGGGCCTGGAAACATCCTCATTCCGACGGAACCCTCACTTATACTCTTCTCAAAGGTGATGTACGTTTCCATAACGTGGTATTCAGCTATGACGGCAAAAAGACAGTTCTCAACAATATTTCACTTTATGCGAGACCTGGTGAAAAGATTGCCTTTGTCGGTTCTACCGGAGCGGGTAAAACTACAATTACAAACCTTATCAACCGTTTCTACGATGTTGAAGAGGGCAAAATCACCTACGACGGAATAAACGTCAAAAAGATTAAAAAGAGCGATTTGAGAAGAAGCCTTGCAATGGTTCTTCAGGATACCCACCTGTTTACGGGAACTGTTCGTGAAAATATCGCTTACGGTAATTTTGATGCAAGCGAAGAAGAAATCGAAAATGCAGCAAAACTTGCCAATGCAGATTCCTTCATCAAGCGTTTGCCTCACGGATATGACACAATGCTCACTTCCGACGGTGCAAACCTCAGTCAGGGACAGCGTCAGCTTCTCGCCATCGCCAGAGCCGCCGTTGCAGATCCGCCGGTGCTCATTCTCGATGAGGCTACCAGCTCTATTGATACCCGTACCGAAGAGCTTATTGAAAAGGGTATGGATAAGCTGATGCACGGCAGAACGGTATTTGTAATTGCCCACAGACTTTCAACTGTTCGCAACTCCGACGCCATTATGGTTTTGGAGCATGGCGAGATAATAGAGAGAGGCAACCACGATGAACTTCTCCAGCAGAAGGGCAAATATTATCAGCTTTATACAGGTCAGTTTGAACTTGATTAAAAGTAACAATACTGAAAGAATACCGATTTAATGGGCAAGTCTCATTAAGAAAGTAATTTTTATGTAATAAAAACGATGACAAGTGATATTTTCACAAGTAATCGTTTTTTGCTTTTATCAATGATAGTTAACGCATATCAGATTAACATAAAATTTTAAGTTTTATAAACCGGGAGTCAGCGCTCTGATTTTAATAACGCATAATAGCAAGCGTCACAAATGCCCTGATTATTCCAATCAGAACTGCGTAAAGTTCCCTCATATTTCATTCCACATTTTTTCATTACTTTTCCGGAATTAGGATTTCTCGGATCGTGTCTTGATTCAATTCTATTTACATTTACTATATCAAACAAAAAATTCATAACGGCCTTGAGGGCTTCTGATGTAATTTCTTGATGCCACCATTTTTTACCAATACAATAGCCGATATGCACCATTGAAATTTCTTCATTCATATTTACTACTGCAATATCCCCGATAGGCTCATCTCCATTATCTTTAAGCACAATGGCCCAATGATAATAATTTTCGTTAGAATATTGTTTTACCCAATCTTCCGTTATACTTTGGCTTACCTCTTGACTGGAATGAGCCGGCCACATCAAAAATTTGGTAACTTCTTTATCTGATGCCCAATTCTTATACATTGCTACAGCATCTTCGTTTACATATCTTCTTAAAACCAATCTATTTGTCTCTAACCTTTGTGTTCCGCAATGTTTCATAAGTTAATCCTTTCTTAGTAACTGATGGTTTAACTGCTGCATATAACTATATTTAACGATTGTATCAAAAAGCTCCTGCTTTTTCAATCTATCGGTTTCGTTTGTTATTCATATTATAAAATCTTAATTATCTTTTCGATTTTATGTAAATACAGAAAATTTAAAAATGCAATCTTTACAGACTTAAGTATTAAACTCAGTAAAAATGCTTACCCCTTGACAAAACAGGATGGGTTTATTAGAATATTTTTCGGCCTGCTGAAAGCGGGCTGTTTGTTTGAGTAAATTTTTAGCAGTTTACGTTAAAGAGGGGTAAGAATGAAAAAGGAGAACGATCTTGGACGCGACAAAATAAGCAGTCTTGTTTTTCGTATAGCGCTGCCAAGTATGCTCGCTCAGTTTGTAAGCGTTCTTTACAGTATAGTTGACAGAATTTATATAGGAAACATTCCCGGAACAGGTGATATAGCTTTGGCGGGAGTCGGCGTGTGCGGTCCTGTTGTAACCATGGTAGGTTCTGCGGCTTTTCTTATTGGAATAGGCGGTTCTCCGCTGATGAGTATACGTCTTGGAGAAAAAAATATAAAAGCGGCTGAAAGAATTCTTGCCAACAGTTTTCTTTCCCTTTGTGTGATTTCTGTTATCTTAATGGCAGTTGTTATGCCTTTGGCTTCTCCCATGCTTCGTGTGTTTGGGGCGAGCAGTGTAACTCTCCCTTACTCTACCGAATATTTTCTTACTTATATGATGGGAACGCCTTTTGCTTTGCTGTCGGTGGGAATGAATCAGTTTGTAATCTGTCAGGGATATGCGAAAAAGGGCATGAAGTCCGTAATGCTTGGCGCCGTTTCAAATATTGTACTTGACCCGATTTTCATTTTCCTCTTCGATATGGGAGTAAAGGGTGCGGCAATAGCCACTGTAATTTCACAGATTGCAAGCTGCATTTATGTGCTCAGTTTTCTTTTCGGGAAAAAAGTTCCCGTTAAAATCACATTTTCCGGGTACAGTTTTAAGATAATAAGAAAAATCCTTATTTTAGGTTTTTCACCTTTTGCCATA
>CAUDRD010000110.1 GCA_958451705.1 uncultured Oscillospiraceae bacterium | reverse complement strand
ACGTTTTTTTCCCTCAAGCTGAACCTGAATGAGTTCAACACAATTTCCGTCACCGCAGGTAACAAAAACTCTGCTTGCGTCCTGGATTATTTCTCCGGGTATTTTGCCTTTTTTATCAGAAAGAAGTGTTTCATGTATTTTAAGTGTCTTATCCTTAAACACAGCAGTTGCCACCGGCCAAGGCTGAAGCCCTCTGACAAGATTGTGCACCGTCAAAGCACTGTCGTTCCAATTTATCGGGCACATTTTTTTCGTAAGCATTGAAGCATATGTTGAGTTTTTACTGTCCTGAGGTGTTCTTATAAGCTCCCCTTTTTCGGCAGCTTTAACTGTACGGCTCAAGAGCTCCGCGCCCATCTCGCTCAATCTGTCGAAAACCTCTCCGGCAGTTTCATTAATACCTATGGGTGTTTTGCTTACCATAAGCATATCGCCGGTATCAAGTCCCTCATCCATAAGCATTGTAGTTACACCGGTTTCTTTTTCTCCGTTTATTACAGACCACTGAATAGGAGCAGCTCCTCTGTATTTAGGAAGAAGGGAACCGTGTACATTGATGCAGCCGTATTTCGGGAAGTCAAGAATTTCTTTAGGAAGAATTTTTCCGAAAGCTACAACTGCAATTAAATCGGGGGAAAGATTTTTGATTATTTCAAGCGCTTTTCCATCTTTCATACTTGTAGGCTGATATACAGTTAGACCAAGCTTTAAGGCCTCTTCTTTAACGGGAGGAGGTGTTAAGGTATACCCTCTTCCCTTAGGCTTATCCGGCTGAGAAAACACTCCTACAATATTATGTCCGTCTTCATATAATTTTTTAAGACATCCTACCGCAAAATCAGGTGTACCCATAAAAACAATTTTCAAAGGAAATCACTCCGTTTATTCACTAAATTCAGAATCGGAATGCATTTCATAAGCAATATCGGTATAAAGCTTACCTTCAAGGTGGTCAAGCTCATGGCAAAAGCATCTTGCCTTAAGATCTTCACCCTTGTAAATGCACCAGTCGCCTTTTCTGTTCTGAGCTTTAACTTTTACAATTTTGGGACGCTTTACCAAACCAAATTTTCCCGGTACGGAAAGGCAGCCCTCTTCTCCGTCCTGCTCGCCTTCAGTATAAATTATTTCAGGATTTACAAGTTCAAGCAGTCCGTCGCCTACATCTACAACAACAACTCTTCTGAGAATTCCTATCTGTACAGCGGCAAGTCCTGCACCCTTGGCATCGTGAAGGGTATCCTTCATATCGTCAAGAAGCATCCAGAGCTTTTCATCGAATTTTTCAACTGTCTTACTTCTTTTTCTAAGAATCTCATCTGAATCAGTTCTTATTTTTCTTAAAGCCATTTTGGATTTTCCTCCGTTAAAAAATACTGTATGGGTTAATATCAGCAAATACGCTGACTTGTTTGAATCTTGAATCTTTCATTATAGAAATCATAGAGTCAGAAATCATTTCTCTGAATCTCTTTGAATTTTTGCATTTTATAATTAAGTGAAAGCGATATTTATTGCTCATCCTTGCAATTTTCGGAGCCATTGGACCTAAAACTATAACTTTTTGATCCTTGTACTCTCCTTTGAGTTTTTCTTTTAACAGCTCAAGAAAAATATCTGCAGCCCCACGGGTATAAATATCACTTTCCCCTACGAAACCAACTGCACATATATCGCAGAAAGGCGGATATATCATTGCTCGGCGTATGCGTATTTCGCTTCTGAAAAAGCTGTCATAATCCTGTTTTGCAGCAAGCTGGATAATAGGATTTTCAGGTGTCATAGTCTGAATAACAGCCCGTCCCTCAAGAGCTCCTCTTCCCGATCTTCCTATAACCTGAGTAAGAAGGGAAAAAGTTTGCTCCATACTGCGAAAATCATCGTTATAAAGCTGCTGGTCGGCATTGATTACTCCAACAAGAGTAACATTTTCAAAATCAAGACCTTTGGCGACCATTTGTGTGCCGATCATAATATCATATTTTCCTGCCCCAAAATCGGTAAAACCGTTTTCGTGGGCATTTTTAGTCATGGTAGTATCGGCATCCATTCTAAGAATTCTCGCATCCGGAAACATTTCAGAAAGCTCTTTTTCAATTTTTTGGGTACCGAAACCGGAATATCGTACAGCGTTTTCTCCACATTCATGGCACTGGGATGTAAATGGCTCAGAATATCCGCAGTAATGGCACATGAGCCTGCCGTTATCAATATGATATGTTAAAGAAATGCTGCAGCTTGGACAAGTTACAACTTTTTTACACTTTTCGCATACTGCAAATGTATTATAACCACGTCTGTTTATAAGCAATATGGACTGTCTGCCGTTTTTCAAATTTTTTTGGAGTTCATCTTTTAATACTCCACTTATACTTGAACGATTTCCGTTTGAATGCTCATTAAGCATATCGGCAACTATTACTTCAGGAAGAGCAGATTTACCATATCTGTTTCTCAATGTACAAAGCTGATATTTGCCCTTTACAGCAGCGGCAAAAGTTTCAACGCTAGGTGTTGCCGAAGCGAGAACCAAAACGCCTTTATTGTATGCACAGCGAAAACCTGCTACTTCACGAGCATGATAACGTGGGGAACTTTCAGATTTATAAGTGTGTTCCTGCTCCTCATCCATGATTATCATGCCGACATTCTCAAAAGGAGCAAAAACAGCGGAACGGGTTCCGACGGCCACATGAGCTTCGCCTCTCTTTACCCTCTTCCATTCGTCCATCCTTTCTCCAATTGAAAGTCCGGAATGAAAAACAGCGACATCATCTCCGAAATATCTGCGAAAGATGTTTATTGTCTGTGGAGTTAAAGAAATTTCAGGAACCATTACAATTACATTGCGTCCGTCATTTAGGACATCCCTGATAAGCTTTAAAAAAACTCTCGTTTTTCCGCTTCCTGTCACTCCATAAAGAAGAGACACTCCGGAACCGTTTTTATATTGATTTTTAATCTTCACATATGCGTCGTTTTGCTCCTGAGTCAAAGGTGATTCCTGAGCTTCTATTTTAACATCAGCAACACTGTAAGGTTTTCTGTAATATTCACATGAATAGGATTCAACAAACCCCTTGTTTTCCAAAGCCTTAACTACTGCGGGAGTTATACCTAAAAAGTAACATATTTCTTTAACGGAAGCTGAACCTGTCTCTTCCAGGAGAGTTAAAACAGAACGCTGCTTTGCAGTTATTTTAACTTTTTCTCCCTCAGTTTGATATTTATCAGTAAGGCGCACCATACGCATTGTGGCATCTGATGATTTTGTCGCTGCTTCATCGTTACGTATAATGTATCCTTTTTTAGCAAGAGAGTCGATTGCTTCACAATCTTCACGAAAACCCAATACAGCACAGATTCGTTTTCTCGAAACGTAACATCTACGTTCTACAAGAAAGTCATAAACCTGCTTTTCGGTCTCGGAAAGCTTTTCATGCTCTTCGTGTGGTATCTCTTTGCTAACCACATAAGAAGAAACCATTTTAAGGTTTATTCCAGCTGGCAATACAGCTTTTGCCGCTTCATAGCATGTACAAAATGTACGCTCTTTTAGCCAGCGGATTAAATCGCACATCTCATCACTAAGAAGCGGTGCCTTATCAAGCACCGCTGTTACTTTTTTAAGTTTGCCGACAGACTGTCCCTGCAGTACCTCCATAACAACGCCAAAATGGCGTTTGTTACCGTTGCCAAAAGGTACCATAACCCTGATACCTTTTTTGACGCTGTCTATTAAGCTTTCAGGTATAATGTAATCATATTCCTTATCGAAGGAATAAAGAGCCCCCTCAACTGCAACACGGGCGATGGTTACTGAATTCATGGAATTACTAACTCCCGAAAATAAAATCAGATATCCCTGATTTCCTCAGGCTCAATAATATCATACTTGCCGTCGGCAATCTCCTGAATTGCCAAACTTACAGGCTTTTCGATGATTATTTCCCCTTCTTCTGCAGCTTTCTCGGAGATCTCTCTTGCTCTTTTTGCAACAGCAATAACAAGAGAATAACGGCTTGTATGTCCTTTCAAAATCTTGTTTAAATCAAAGTTAACCATTTGTAAGCACCTCTTCAATTTCTTCAGTTAATCTTTTGGATTTTAATCCTTCTGCTTGAATAATAGCACAAATATCGCTGACTGCATAGTCCACGACATCGTTAACAACAATATAGTCGTATTCGCTGGAACGCTTAATTTCATCCCTTGCGATAGTCATTCTTCGCCTGATATCGTCTTCATCTTCGCTCTCACGGTTACGAAGGCGTTTTTCGAGTACAGGCATAGACGGAGGCATAAGGAAAATGCTGACTACATCCGGGTACATCTCACGAATTTTCTGCGCACCCTGTACCTCGATTTTTAAAACCACATTTTTTCCTTCACTGAGCCATTTATCTACCGGAGCTTTTGGCGTTCCGTAATAGTTTACGCTATACTTTGCATACTCAAGTATATCATTATTGGCAAGTCTTTTCTTAAACTCTTCCTCTGATACAAAATGATAGTGAAAACCATCGATTTCCCAATCTCTCGCAGCTCTTGTTGTAAGAGAAACCGAAAGCTGTACACTTTGGTCACGCTTTTTAAGCTCAGCTAAAATAGTATCTTTTCCAGAGCCTGAAGGGCCGGAAAGAATAATAAGCATTCCTTTTTTATTCATCCTCTGTTACTCCTCCCTCAAGTTCAGTATCGTCTATATCGCCGCCTTCAACAAGTCTGTTTGCAACTGTCTCTGACTGAAGATAAGTGAGAATAACGTGATCGCTGTCGGTTATAATAACCGCTCTTGTTCTTCTGCCATGAGTCGCGTCTATGAGCATTCCTTTTTCTTTACTGTCCTGTATTATCCTTTTTATGGGAGCAGACTCAGGGCTTACTATCGCAACAAGACGGTTGGCATTAATCATATTGCCAAAGCCTATATTTATCAGCTTCATTTTATACCTCCGAGAAAATTACTCAATATTTTGAACTTGCTCTCTGATCTTTTCAACCTCGGCTTTTATATCAATGACCTTAGAGGCGATTTCAACATCCTGGGCTTTTGAACCAATTGTGTTAGCCTCTCGGTTCATCTCCTGAACTAAGAAGTCCATCTTTCGGCCTATGGCATCCTTTGAATTCAAAAATGCCTTTAGCTGGTCAATGTGACTTCTGAGTCTTACAGTTTCCTCAGCTACCGCTACCTTATCTGCAAAAACAGCAGCCTCGGTTAAAATTCGCTGTTCGTCAATATGAACGTCCCCTAACAGATCTTTCATTCTTGCTACAAGCTTATCGTTATATTCTTTTACAGTCTGAGGAGAACGCTCTTCGATAAACTCTACATATGTGAGTATTAAATCTGCACGGCTGGCTATATCTTCACGCAGCTTTACACCTTCACGCTCTCTCATATCAATAAACGAATCAACAGCTTTTTCGAGAACCGCCTTTACGGCATTCCAGATTTTTTCTTCATCTGCCTCAGCTTTATGAACTGTGAGAATGTCGTTGAATCTTGCAAGAGTTGATACTGATATATCGTTTCTTACATCGTATTTATCGGCGATTTCACGAAGAGCCTGAAAATATCCAGCTGCTAATGAATGGTTTACCGTAACTTCGGCAGCCTCATCCTCTAAAGATTCAATCTGTACAAAACATTCAGTCTTACCTCGAGAAATACGTGACTGAACATATGACTTTAATTTTTCTTCAATAAAACTATAAGCTCTCGGGACACGAGAACTAAATTCAAAATAGCGATGATTTACGCTTTTTATTTCAACGGTAATGCTCATACCGTCTAGGGTATCCTGAGCTCTGCCGTATCCTGTCATGCTTCTAATCATTTTAGTAATCACCCGTAGTATTGACTTTATTTTGATATTTAATATATTTTACCAATTTTCATATACGTTTGTCAAATAAAATAAATCAGACCGACGCAAGCCGGTCTGAAATTACTTATAAAATTAGATGTTGTTAATGCCAGAAAGCTCTTTAAGAACCTCAACCTTATCGGTTTTCTCCCAGGGAAGGTCAATATCCGTTCTTCCCATATGACCGTA
>CAUDRD010000109.1 GCA_958451705.1 uncultured Oscillospiraceae bacterium | reverse complement strand
GCTCGGTGCAGAGTGTCATATACTTAACGCTGACCCCAACGGAGTCAACATCAACGACAACTGTGGTTCAACTCATATGGAGAGCCTTAGAAAATATGTGCTCAACAATTCCATGGATGCAGGAATCGCTTTTGACGGCGACGCAGACCGCTGCCTTTGCATTGATGAAAAAGGCAACGAGATTGACGGCGACTTTATAATGGCAATTTGTGCTTCCGACATGAAGAAACACGGAAAGCTTAAGAAAGATACCGTTATCGGAACAGTTATGACAAACCTTGGCTTTATCAAGTTCTGTCAGGCAAACGGTATTAACTTTATTCCCACAAAAGTAGGCGACCGCTATGTGCTCGAGGAAATGCTTCTTGAGGACTATAAGCTTGGCGGAGAGCAGTCAGGTCACGTTATTTTCAGCGACTGTGCTACAACTGGCGACGGAGAACTTACTGCACTGAAGGTGCTTTCGGTTATGTACAGAGAATCAGAAAAGCTTTCTGTTCTCGCTTCCGTAATGAAAAAGTATCCTCAGGTAATGGTTAACGTAAAGGTAAGTCCTGAAGGAAAAATCAATTTCTATACAGATTCAAAGGTTAAAAGCGCAATTGAAAAGGCTAAGGCAAGCCTTGGCGATGCCGGCAGAGTAGTCGTGCGTGTATCCGGCACAGAGCCTTTAATCAGGGTTATGGATGAGGGTGAAAACACAGACGAAATTACTGAAATCGTAAATGTTGCCGCTGCGGAGATTAAAGAAGCTTTAAGCTGATGAATCTGAGCAGTTACAGCGCCCGACCGTTTTTACGGTGACGAGGGAAGAGGATTATCGGAATTTTCGGCGGATGCCTCTTCGGCATGTCCCGTGTCGCAGTGGAGCTGACAAATATACGGGGAACCGTAAAACAAAAAGCCTCACCCAGGGAAAAGAAAAATCAGATTATTAAAATAAAATAAAGCAAAAATCCACTTTTGTACTTTTGACACAGGTGGATTTTTCTTATAAATAGCACGGTGCAGTTTCATTTAAAGCGGCGTAAAGAGGGGAGACACGGTCGGAAATAAGGTCGTAGGCTGTTCCCGCCAGCTGCTGGTTTTCGTCTGAGCAGTTGTCAAATTTCTGTGATACAATGGTAAATCCCATGGAGAATTTATGACGCTCATATACGGAAAAAAACTGCCCCGAATGAATCTCGGCTGTCTTTTTGCAAAGATTTACTGCCGGTTCATATTGTAACAGCTCGTCCAAAATGTCCCACAGGGAAAAAATAAGATTGCCTGTAACTTTTACTGCGGCACCGTTCTTGGTCTCCCAGGCAGACAACTCTATTTTTCCGTTTTCCGTTAAAGAGGCGGCAGCGTTTATAAGACATAGTACGCACCACAGTACTTCATCTACACTGCACTTTACGTTAAGATGTTCTTCTGGCATATTAGCGCTGACACATATTGCGGGAGACAGAAGAAACGTACAGGCTGCTGCGGCGGGACGAAGCAGAGAGAAGATATCTGTAGGAGTTTTGCGGCAGTTTTCACTTGTGAGCATTTTAAAGTTTTTTACGTCTTTAATAACGCTTCGGCAACCGGTTATTACCGTTTTTCTGTAATAGGTTTCGCTTGCGTTACAGTAATTTTTTTGTCCGTTTATTGTTTTTGAAAACAAACACTGAATTTTTTCGCGTATAAGTGATTCATTTTCGCTGTTTATGGGGATACTTTTAATGTATATAAGTTCTTCGAGCAATGATAAGTCCAATTTTAAGCACTCCTGTTCTTGGGAAATATTATTCTCAAAGAGGGACTAAAAAATTATATTTTGTTGCAAATTGACAAATATTTCAGATAGTGGTTAATTTTGTAACGAACTCCTTGCATATTTTCCTCAAAAGGGATAATATAATAGTCGGACGCCAATCAAAAAATAATTTTTGGAGGTTGTTAAAAATGGCAATTAAAGTTGGTATCAATGGTTTCGGCCGTATCGGAAGACTTGTTTTCCGTGCAGGTTTGAACAATCCTGACATCGAGTTTGTAGGAGTTAATGATCCTTTCATGACTCCCGACTACATGGCTTACATGCTTCGTTTTGACACAATGCATGGCCGTTACGAGGGTGAAATCTCCTATACTGATGACAGCATTACAGTAGACGGTAAAACAGTTAAATTCTTCGCTTGCATGAACCCTGCTGATATTCCTTGGGCAGAGGTTGGCGCAGAGTATGTTGTTGAGTCAACAGGCGTTTTCACAACAACTGAGAAAGCTTCTGCTCACCTTCAGGCTGGTGCAAAGAAGGTTGTTATTTCTGCTCCTTCTAAGGACGCTCCCATGTTCGTTATGGGCGTTAACAACGATAAGTATACAAAGGACATGAACGTTGTTTCTAACGCATCCTGCACAACAAACTGCCTTGCTCCTCTTGCAAAGGTTATCAATGATAACTTCGGCATTGTTGACGGTCTTATGACAACTGTTCACTCAACAACAGCTACTCAGAAGACAGTTGACGGTCCTTCAAAGAAAGACTGGAGAGGCGGCCGTGCAGCAGCCGGCAACATCATCCCCTCTTCAACAGGTGCAGCTAAGGCTGTTGGTAAGGTTATCCCCGAGCTTAACGGCAAGCTTACAGGTATGGCTTTCCGCGTACCTACTCTTGACGTTTCCGTTGTTGACCTTACAGTTAACCTTGCAAAGCCCGCAACTTACGAAGAAATCTGTGCAGCTGTTAAGGCAGCTTCTGAGAACGAGCTCAAGGGCATCCTTGGTTACACAGATGAGGACGTTGTTTCAAGCGACTTCCTTACCGATCCCAGAACTTCAATCTTCGACGCAAAAGCAGGTATCGCTCTTACAGATTCTTTCGTAAAGCTTGTTTCCTGGTACGACAACGAGTGGGGTTACAGCAACAAGGTTCTCATGCTCATCCAGCACATGGCTAAGGTTGACGCTGAGTAATTTAACCTTTAATTTAATTGAGGCAGACTTTAAGTCTGCCTCTTTTTCTTTTTAAAATAAAATGCCGGCGGATTTTTCCGCCGGCATTTTATGCTGTTTGTCAGGCTTTCATCTTAAAGGACTGGCAGTCTGTACACTGCTGCTGTGTGGGGTTTGCTTCGTGAGTACCTACGGTAATCATGTCAAGGGCACAGTAATTTTCGCCCTGGCAGTGGTTAGCGCAGTTTGTTACGGTGCAAGCAATGCAGTGGTTGGGTTTGTTATTATTTGTTGTTGTCATCATAGCCTGTTACCTCCTGTTATAGAACGGTTATACCCTATACATAAGGGCTGTTTTTTCAGACTTTTTTCCGTTCACAAATAGTATGTACAGTTTAAAGCCGGGTATTTTTGAGAAAAAATGGAATTTTATTTTTTAATCTGATATGATAAACTATATACGCTAAAATTTTTAAATAAAACAGCCTTCGGATTATACGGACATAATCAGTATAAATTGACGTTCTTTAGCATACTTATTACCGAAGTATCAGCAGAAAGGGCGGCATTTCTTATGTTCGTTGTATCTTTTAAATCATCAAAAAAGAAGCTGGCGGTTCTTGCAGCAGCAGGCATAGTGCTTGTGGGAGCTTTAATATGGGCAGGAGCTTCAGGAATTGCCGAACCTACGGCAAATGTGTCCGGCATAAATTACAGCGCAGCTACAAATGATGAGCGGGTTAATTTTATTTCACAGTTCGGCTGGGAGATAGACACAGATCCCATAGAGGTGGAAGAGGTTATAATTCCAACTGAATTTACGGACGTTTATGAAAATTATAATAAAATACAAAAAGAGCAGAAGCTTGACCTTGAAAAGTATAAGGGAATGAGAGTAAAACGCTGGACCTATGCCGTAAAGAATTATCCCGGCTATGAAAACAAGGACGGAGTTGTAAGAGCGAATTTGCTTGTTTATGAGGGCAGAGTAATAGGCGGAGACATATGCTCTGTGGAACTTGACGGATTTATGCAGGGCTTCGAGAAGAAGACCCAGTCGGCTCCTTCCACCCAGGCTTCTTCTTCACAGGCGGCGGAAACTCAGCAGACAACCGGTTAAAGGAGCAGAAAAAGTGAAAAGCGAAAGACTTGATAAAATAGTGGCCTGCGTGCTTCAGTGCGGAAGAAAAGAGGCTGGGAAGCTTATAAGAAGCGGAGAAATTTCCGTTGACGGAACAGTTAAAAAAGATCCTTCTGCGAAAGTCTTTCCCGAAAAGGAAAAAATAACCCTTTCTGGGAAGGAATTATGTTTTAAGAAAAATATCTACATAATGATGAATAAACCCACAGGAGTAGTATCTTCCACAGATGACGGCGGTGTGACGGTTATTGATATTTTACCTGAGGAGCTTGTACGCCGGGGACTTTTCCCTGCTGGAAGACTCGATAAAGATACAACTGGCTTTGTGCTTATAACTGATGACGGAGATTTTGCCCACCGAATGCTTTCTCCCAAAAGCCATGTGGATAAGGAATACCAGGTGACTTTAGCGGAGCCCCTCGAAGAGGATGTGGAGGATAAATTTAGGGAGGGTTTAATTTTAGGCGACGGTTATCATTGCCTCCCTGCTGAAACGCAGTGTATTGACGGCGGCGAAAGGCTGAAGTTTAAAGTGATTTTGCACGAGGGAAAATATCATCAGATTAAGCGTATGTTCGCTTCCTGCGGGAATAAAGTCATCGCTCTTCATCGTACTGCCATTGGAGGAGTACGCCTTGACACTTCCCTTAAAGCAGGGGAATGCCGTGAATTAACCCCTGATGAGCTCAAAAGGATAATGGGGATGCAGTAAAATTATTGCCTATTATGCATAAAATTTACTGTGAATGTCTTTTGACAAAATCACGAAAAATCCTGATAAAATAGCTTATCAAAGGTGTAAAAGCCTTAAAAACATTGCCTTGTAGTAAAAATAGACAAAAGCTAAACCGCCTATAAAGGCGGTTTTTTGTTGTTAGAAATTAATAAAAAAAACACTTCATATGTTAAATTTAAAAAGAATTTCAACTTTTATCAAATTAAATATTGCAAATTTCTGTAGGATTGTGTAAAATATATAGCGTATCAGTGGGCATTATGTATAAAAAAACTCAGAATTTTGAAATTGGGGGTACATTAACTTATGTCAAACAGACTTTTTCAAGGCGTAATCCACCAGATGCGCGATGCTATTAACAGAACTATCGGAGTAGTTGACGAAACAGGAACAATTATTTCTTGCAGTGAGCTGGGCCGGATAGGCGAGGTGCAGTCCGGTGCGGTTGCCGATATATTTGTAAGCGGCGAGCCTGAGGTTATTGACAACTTTACCTATCGTACCTTTGGTTCTCATATGCATCCTGAATATGCTGTTTTCGTTGAGGGAACCGATGAACTTGCAGTACATTATACTGACGTAATTGCGGTAGCTCTTAACAGTATAAAGCAGTTTTATGACGAAAAGTATGACAGAAGCAATTTCATCAAAAATGTTATTTTGGACAACATTCTGCCCGGCGATATTTACCTGAAAGCAAGAGAACTGCGTTTCAATAACGATTCGACAAGAGTTGTTCTTCTTATTAGAATTCCCGAGCATAACGACATATCAATTTACGATGTTATACAGAACCTTTTCCCCGACAAGACAAAGGATTTTGTTATCAATATAAACGAAACCGATATTGCCCTTGTTAAGGAGGTTCGTACAAATATCGAGCCTAAAGATCTTGAAAAGCTTGCACGTTCAATTGCCGATTCTCTCAGCACTGAGTTTTACACTCACGCTCTTGTAGGTATCGGAACAACTGTTACAGGCATTAAAGATCTTGCCCGTTCCTTTAAAGAGGCACAGGTAGCTCTCGAAGTTGGTAAAGTTTTCGATACTGAGAAGCCCATTGTAAGCTATGAAAATCTTGGTATTGCCCGCCTTATATACCAGCTTCCCACAACGCTTTGCGATATGTTCCTTCGTGAGGTTTTCAAGAGGGGTTCAATCGAAAATCTCGATCAGGAGACGCTCTTTACAATTCAGCGTTTCTTTGAGAACAATCTTAACGTTTCTGAAACGTCACGTAAGCTCTTTGTCCACCGTAACACCTTGGTATACAG
>CAUDRD010000108.1 GCA_958451705.1 uncultured Oscillospiraceae bacterium | reverse complement strand
GGGGGGTCCGCGCGGTTGTGTTTTTACATAGACACACTTTTACCCTTTTTAAAATTATAAAAAATAAATTTTTTCCGTTTTTATTATTTAAAAAAAAACCCGACCGTGAGGGTGCCGATGTACAAGGAGTTATCTCAAAGCTCAAAGAGGAATTCGGCGAAGGATTTATTTTCTGTGAAAATCTCAGTGAATCGGCGGAAGAAATCGCCTGCCTTGACGATGAGCTTACCGAGGAATATTTGGAGAACGGATTTAACAAAGAAAAATTTGTCCCTGCCTGCCGAAAGCTAATAAACAGACGAAAGCTTTTCCCTGTTTTCAAAGGCTGCGCTCTCAGCGGAGAAGGCATTAAAGAGTTTCTTTCGTCTTTAGATGAGCTTACGGAAACTTACTATAATCCCGACGGTGAATTTTCCGCCTTTGTGTGGAAAATAAGGAGAAATAAAAGCGACAGAACCGTATTTTTAAAAGTCCTTTCCGGCTCCCTTAAAGCAAAGGATATTATAGACGGAGAAAAAGTAAACGAAATAAGGATTTATTCCGGCAATAAATCCACCCCTGTGGGAGAAGTTTCCGCCGGAGACGTCTGCGCCGTCAACGGTCTTTTAAAGGCAAAAAGCGGAACTTTTATCGGGGAAAATAAAATGGAATCGGATTTTTCGATTACCCCAGCTCTTTTTGCAAAGGCTGAGTTTCCCCCGGATAAAGATCCCGTTAAAATCCTCCAATATTTTAAAATACTGGAAGATGAAGAACCTACCCTAAGCGTAAAATGGAACGAGAGGACAAAGGAGATTACTGTCCGTGTTATGGGTACTGTTGAGCTTGAAGTTCTCCGTGATACCATTAACAAAAGGTTCGGCGAAAACATAACTTTCGGTGAACCAAATATAGTATATATGGAAACTATAAAGGGCAAATCCGAAGGAGCGGGACACTATGAGCCTTTAAAGCACTATGCAGAAGTGCATTTTCTTTTGGAGGAAGCTCCACGGGGCAGCGGAATCACCTTCCAGAGCAAGGTTTCCACCGACGACCTTTCCCTTAACTGGCAGAGGCTTATTGAAACACATCTTTTTGAAAAAGAGCATGCGGGAGCTTTAACTGGCTTTCCCATAACAGACATAAAATTCACCCTCACCGCAGGCAGAAGCCACTTAAAGCACACCGAGGGCGGGGATTTTAGAAAAGCCGTATATGCCGCAGTGCGTCAGGGCCTTTTTAAAGCTCAGAATGTACTTTTGGAGCCCTGGTATAAATTCAGGATTCAGGTACCCATGGAATTTACAGGCAGGGTACTTTCGGATATAACCAAAATGAGCGGAGAATTTTCTCCGCCGGAAACCCAGGGGGATAAAACCGTAATAAGCGGAGTGTGTCCCCTTTCGGAAATAATGAATTACGGCAGGGAAATTGCCGCCTTTACCTCAGGAAAAGGTGTTTTCTTTGGCAGCCTTACGGGTTACAGAGAATGCCACAACAGCGACGAGGTGATCGAGAAAATCGGATACGACAGGGAGCGGGATACGGAAAATTCCGCCGATTCGGTTTTCTGCTCTCACGGCGCCGGATTTCTTGTAAAATGGTACGAGGCGGATGAATATATGCACTGCAAATAGAGGAGGATTTTCATGGATAACAGGTGGTACAAGGAGATTTCCGTCTATCAGATTTGGCCCCGTTCTTTCTGCGACGGAAACGGCGACGGCATCGGCGACCTTGAGGGAGTTTACTCGAAGCTTGACTACATTAAGGATTTAGGCGTTGACTGTATCTGGTTTTCGCCCCTCTACCCCTCACCCAACGCCGATTTCGGCTACGACATAGCCGACTACAAAAACATAAATCCCGAATACGGCGACCTGGAGCTTTTTAAAAAGGTACTGGACGGCGCTCACGAGAGAGGACTTAAAGTTATAATGGATCTCGTTGTAAACCACACCTCCGACGAGTGCGAATGGTTTCAGAAAAGCCGCAGAAGAATTGAGCCATACACCGATTACTACATTTGGCGCAAAGGAAGAGACGGAGGCAAAAAGCCCCCTAACAACTGGCTTAGTATGTTCGAGGGCGGAGCCTGGGAATATGACGAATTAAGAGGAGAATATTATCTCCATGTGTTCGCCAAAAAACAGCCCGATTTAAACCACGATAATCCGAAAGTCCGTGAGGAAGTAAAGGAGATTATGAAATTCTGGCTGGATATGGGCGTTGACGGCTTCCGTGAAGACGTAATCACCTTTATTTCCAAAAAAGAGGGGCTCCCCAACGGCTTCCCCATTCCCTCAGCCTGCGGAATGGAACACTACATAAACGGACCCCACATCCACGAGTATTTAAAGGAATACCGTGAGGTTGCTAAACAGTATGACTGCTTCTGCGTAGGCGAAGCGCCAATGATGACTCCCGAAACTGCACTTAAATACATCACCGAAGGCGAAAATCAGGAGCTTGACCTTATGTTCCACTTTCAGCACATGGAAGCGGACTGCATAATGATGGATTTTATCCATGTGCCCTTCAGTCTTATCCGCATGAAGAAAGCATTTACCCGCTGGCAGAACATGTTAAAGGGCAAAGCTTGGAACACTTTATATATTGAAAACCACGACCATCCCAGAATCATAAGCCGCTACGGCAGCGAGGAATACCGCACCGAAAGCGGAAAAATGCTTGCGGCAATGTATATGCTCCAGCAGGGAACGCCCTTTATATATCAGGGTCAGGAAATCGGCATGACGAACATTTCCCTCCCCAACCTCGATATGTATGAAGATGTCTTTGTAAAGAACAACTACAACGTCTTCAAAAAGATTTTCGGAAAGAAAAGGTGCGAGCACCTTGCGAGAATTTCAACAAGGGATAATGCCAGAACTCCCGTTCAGTGGACGGGAGGCAAAAACGCAGGATTTACAACCGGCAAGCCCTGGTTCTACATTAACCCCAATTACAAAGAGGTAAATGCGGAAAAGGAAATGAGCGATCCCAATTCGCTGCTCAATTTCTACAAAAAGCTAATCCGCTTCCGTAAGGAAAACGAAATTGTCCTTAAAGGCGACTATAAGGAGTATTACGAAAACAGCAAAACTCTTTACGTTTATGAGAGGACCTATAATAATCAGCGGTTGCTGGTAATCTGCTCCTTTACCGAAAAGGGAGTAGCTTTTGAGGCTCCGAAGGGATACGACCTTTCAAAGGGAGTTAAGGTTTTGGGCAACTATGAGTCAGATCACATCTGCGGCAACGGCTTCAAGACCCGTCCCTATGAGATGAGAGTTTATATGTTTTAAACATAAGCTCTTTACACAGAAACTAAAAAATTAAAGGAGAGTGCAGCCACCTGTATTTAAGGTTATTTGAAACTTTAACCCCAGGTGGTTATTTTTTGCCGGTAAAGGAGTATGCAGTTTATACCCCTAAGCAAGTTTTGCACAAACGCAGGCGAATTTACTTATTTTGTCTGCGGCTTAGTGTGCGAATTGCGTGCAGGCTTAGCCTGCGCCGCTCATGCTGCGGCGGAGCACCTACTTTTGTCCATAGCGGCAAAAGTACATAATATTAAAAAGCTTTTTGTTTACTCTGGGTTTGATAAGAAGTTTTATTTTTAGGTTTTTGCTCCTTAATCTTTGCTTTCATAAAACAATTAGTTTCGCCGCTCGTGCCGCGGCAGGGCACTTACTTTTGCCCTTAGCAGCAAAAGTAAGCAAAAATGCATTTGCATCGAAGCAAAGCTCCGATGCCTTGCCAAAACAGTAAGCACTAATCAGCGCAAAGTTTTCTTTTTCGCTGAACACCCGCCGACGGCAGTCTAAAAGTTTTGTTTTAACATCTTCAAACCGTAAACGTTTTACTGCTAACGAACACTTTTCTTTTGCCGTCGCCTTGTAAGTGTATGCGTTCACCAATTCACGTCGGCAGTTGGAGAGCTTTGGTCTATCCCTGCAAAGAGTAAACGCTATACTGTTTACCATATCTTTTCCTTTGCCGATGTGTGCGACTGTCGGAAGGCAAGTTTTGTGGGTTCTTTGGTTTCTACTCTTTGCTTTTTTAATTACATAATCTTCGCCGCAGGCACTTATAGTTGTTTTTAACTGTCGTTTCGTGTGCGGATTGAAAGCGGATGTGTCCGCCGCAGGCGCTTATAGTTGTTTCTTACCCGTTAGTCGATGTGCGATTTGGATGCAGCGTCACGCTGCTGCCTGTACTTGACTATATTTACAGCTGCATTTAAAATTGACTTAAGAATAAAAGTTTACGGTGAAGATATGAATAGGATAATTGAGAAATTCGGAGATTACATATATAAAAAAGCGGGAAAAAATCCCGATGCAGTAAGAAAGATTTTGACGTCTGTATACTCCCTTTCGGGCTTTCAAGCTCATTATTTTCCCTCTAAAGCTCTTATGCCATCACGTCAGTTTATGATGTGGGTGTCTGCAAAATCCATAACCGAGCCCCTTCGCAGACCGGAAAAAGCCGCAATTGTAAGCATTTTCACTCCCTGCGAAATGCTCCACGCCGCAGGAATTGAACCAATGTTTCCCGAGGGGCTTTCCTGCTACCTGGCCGCTTCCGCAAGCGAAAGATATTTTATCGAGCTGGCGGAGAAAAAAGGAGTGCCCGAGAGCCTTTGCTCCTACCACAAAATCCTAATAGGACTTGTGGAATCTGGAGTTATGCCAAAGCCTCTGTTTGTGCTCAATACCACCCTTGCCTGCGACGCAAATCAGCTTTCCTTCAGGCGTGCGGCTGAATACTTTAAAATTCCCCATTACATAATAGATGTTCCTTTAAACAGCGATGAAAAAAGTGCGGAATATGTTGAAAATCAGCTCACAGAAATCTGGAAAAAAATAAAATATCTTACAGGGGAAAAAAATCCCGACGAAAAACTGAAACTTTCAGTGGAGCGAAGCCGCAGAACAATTGAAAACTATAAAAAATATCTTGAACTTCGCTCAACACGCTACATAAGTGACGAGATGACCTCCGAAATGCTTTCGGTTTTCGCAATGCATGTACTTCTCGGCACTGCCCACAGCGAAGAGTACACACGCCGTCTTTGTGAAGATACGGCCAAAAAACCGGAGGAATTTAAAGGCAAACGGCTTTTGTGGGTTCATTCCCTCCCCTACTGGCAGGACTCGATGCGTGAAATCTTTAATTTTAACGAGCGCTGCGAAATAGTTGCCTGCGATATGACCTTTGATTCGCTTGAAACGGGAGATATAGAAAACCCATTTAATTTTATGGCACAGAGAACCGTCTCCTGCTCCTTTAACGGAGGCTTTGAGCGCCGCTCCGAGCTTTGCGAAAGCTTTGCGAAAAAAATGCACGCCGACGGAATTATATATTTCTGCCACTGGGGATGCAAACAGACAATGGGAGCCTGTGTTCTGTCAAAGAGGATGTTTGAAGAAAGCGGAATACCCACCCTTATCCTCGACGGCGACGGCTGCGACACAAGAAACATAAGCGACGGCCAGATGGTAACGAGAGTTACCGCATTTCTCGAACAGCTTGAAAATGGCGGAAAGTGAGGAAACTTTATGATAGGTTATACCTGTAAATATACTCCCGTTGAGCTTCTTGAAGCGTTAGGCGGAGAATGCGTACTTATTAACTCTCAGACTATGAGTTTTTCCGCTGCGGAAAGCGAGGGACACACCAACCTTTGCTGTCACTGCAAGGCGCTGCTGGAACACTGCCTTTCTGGGGGATTGAGAGAGTTTATTTTCGTAAACTGCTGCGACAGCGTTCGCAGAATATACGATATAGTAAAGGCAAAAGGTGATTACGACTTTATCTTTCTTCTGGATCTTCCGAGAACCAGCGGAGAATGTTCCGTTAACCGCTTTAAAGAAGAAATTCTGCGTCTTTACAGGGAATATTCTGCATATAAGGGCGCTTCCTTTTCCCCGGAAAAGTTTTATGCTGCCTTTAAAGGTGACGATATATTCCCCCAAGGAGAATTTATAGCTTTAACCGGTGCAAGAGTGAGCCGGGAAACAAAGAAAATCATTGAGGAAAATTCTGTCTTCCCCGTTGCAGACCTTACTTGCTCCGGCAACAGAAGTCTTTTCTTAATGGAAAGATATGATAACTTTGAA
>CAUDRD010000107.1 GCA_958451705.1 uncultured Oscillospiraceae bacterium | reverse complement strand
TCTATTACTCTCGCTCCTGAGCATATCGGGCATTTCTCGCCCTTTGAACGAGCTTTAACGCTCGTTTCCCACTCGTGTCCGCAAGCACCTTTCCACCACACTCTTTTATTTGAACCGAAGGTTATCTTATCCGGCGTCAGCGGTAAATTCCTCTCTGACCATTCAGGAATTAGCTCCGGGTGAACGCTTGCTAAACTGTTGCTCATAGTATAACCACCCCTTCCTCTGTGATTATCCTCATTATATTGAGAAAAACAGAATTGGTGTAGTTTGCGATGTAGTCCGAAAACTATGAGAAATGAAAGAAGCTCCTGAGAAGATGTAGCTTCTCAGGAGCTGTGTGAAACTCAAAATTATGCGATTTTTTAGTCTCTGCACCGTTTTTAGCACCGATTGGTGTAAATTTGGTGTAAAGAGGTAAATTTATTCGGTTTGGAAACTCCCGAAACCCGCATAAACACTGGTTTTTTTCGAATTTTACTTGTCGAGGGGCTTCATTGTGGGGAAGAGAAGAACATCTCTGATAGATGCACTGTCTGTAAGGAGCATTGCAAGTCTGTCAATGCCCATACCCATACCGCCTGTGGGAGGCATACCGTATTCGAGAGCTGCGACAAAGTCGCTGTCAAGCATATTTGCCTCATCGTCGCCGGCTTCACGAAGCTCAAGCTGATGACGGAAACGCTCCATCTGGTCGATGGGGTCATTAAGCTCGGAATATGCATTGGCAAATTCGCGGCGTGTTATAAACAGCTCAAAACGCTCTGTAAGCTCCGGAGCGTCGGGCTTACGCTTTGTAAGGGGAGAAATCTCAACAGGATAATCCATGATGAATGTGGGCTGTACAAGCTCGTTTTCAACCTTTTCCTCAAATACTTCGGAAAGAATATCGCCCCAGCGGTCGGTTTTCTTAATTTCGATTCCAAGTTCTTTGGCAACTGCTTTAGCCTTCTCGTCATCGCCTTTAAAAGATGCGAAATCAATACCTGAGTATTCCTTAACAGCATCCAGCATTGTAAGACGACGGAAAGGAGCTTCAAGGTCGATTTCCTCGCCCTGATATGTTATATGAAGTGTTCCGCAGGCCTGCTGTGCTGCGTTGCGGATAAGGGCCTCAGTAATATCCATCATTCCGTGATAATCGGTATAAGCCTCGTAAAGCTCAATTGTAGTAAACTCAGGATTGTGCTTTACGTCCATACCCTCGTTTCTGAACTGACGACCGATCTCATATACCTTTTCCATACCGCCGACAATAAGTCTTTTAAGATAAAGCTCAGGAGCGATTCTCATATACATATCAAGGTCGAGAGCATTATGATGTGTAATAAACGGACGGGCTGTTGCTCCTCCGGGGATTGTATTTAACATGGGAGTTTCAACCTCGATAAATCCGAGATTGTCAAGGTAAGAACGCATGGAAGTGATTATCTTGCTGCGCTTTATAAATGTATCCTTAACCTCGGGATTGACAATAAGGTCAAGGTAACGCTGACGGTAACGGGTATCTGTGTCCTTAAGTCCGTGGAACTTTTCGGGAAGGGGAAGAAGCGACTTTGAAAGAAGTCTGAGTTCCTTTGCATGAACGGAGATTTCCCCTCTGCGGGTACGGAAAACAAATCCCTTAACCTCGATTATATCGCCAAGGTCCCATTTCTTATATTCAGCGAATACATCCTCGCCTACATCATTAATACGAACATAAACCTGAATTCTGCCTGAACGGTCACGCACGTCAATGAAATTTGCCTTACCCATATCTCTGCGAGTCATCATTCTGCCGCAGATACATACGTCCGTGTTTTCAAGCTCGACAAATCTTTCAGCAATTTCTGCTGCACTTATTGTGGGATAGGCTTTTGTAATAGTAAATGGGTCTTTACCGGCGGCCTGAAGCTCACGGAGCTTTTCAAGTCTTATCTGTCTAAGTTCATTTACGTCCTGCTGTACTTCTTCTGTTTCCGGCGCCTGTGCGCTGCGGTTAAGTTCTTCTGACATTTTATTACTCCTCAAATTTAATTTTCTTATTCCTTACAAAAAACACGGCGGAGAACCTGCGTCCCCCGCCCATTAATCATTTGGATATCTCAAGAATATCGAACGACAAAATGCCGGAGGGCGTTTCCGCTTCAACAGTTTCGCCAACCTTATGTCCTATAAGCGCTTTGCCCACGGGAGATTCATCCGATATACGTCCGTTACCGGGGTCTGACTGTGAAAAACCAACTATCTGATAATCGAGAATTTCTCCGTCTTCAAGGTCTTTTATTTTTACTTTTGAACCAACGTGAATAATATCGCTGCTGAGCTGATCCTCATCAAGAACCTTTACTCTTGAGAGCATATCCTCAATTTCGCTGATGCGGGCTTCCAACTTACCCTGTTCACTTTTGGCTTCATCATATTCACTGTTTTCTGAAAGGTCGCCGAAGGAAAGGGCAACCTTGATTTTATCGGCAACGTCTTTTCGGCCGACGGTTTTTAATTGCTCCAGCTCCTCTTCAAGCTCTTTTTTGCCTGCATAGGTCAAAATAATTTCTTTTGCCATTTTATTAGCCACCTTTTCTCCGCACATTAATTTATTATAAAACTTGAGGACTGAACCGTGCGGCGGGAACAATCCGTTTTTACCGTTAAATCAGGTTTCAGAATCACTGAAACATCCATACGGATACCGAATTATTATAATAGAAAGAGCGGTATTCTGTCAAGTCCCGTAGGCTCTATCATAGCTAAAAAGGGTGTTTTCCAAAAAGGCAGCATGGGAACATTCATAAAGGGCCGAAAGAAATTTTTCACAGTCTATGCCATCGGGCACAAGCTCTAAATATTCATTATCAAAATCCAAATCAGTAAGACGGATTAGTTTTTTTGCTCCAAAGCAAACGTCGGCAGCTGTTATGGCGTTTATGCTCTCTCCATGCCACGCTCCGCCGCTGTAAGTGACAAGCCAGGTTCTGCCTAAATCTGCATTTTCATCGCAAATTAAAAGCGCTGCACCGCAGTCGTCCATTATTTTTTCGCTTATCTGATTATAGCGTTCCCGGTTATGAGTTATAACCCGAATCAGAGGAGCCAACGGCACAAATTTTTCTATGTCGTTTATATAAAATCCATCCCTGTCGTCAACAGTGACCGATTCGCATTTTTGAGCTTTCAATATTTCCAAAGCCGTTGAAACAAAGGCTTTTTTTCTAAGCTTTTCAAAGCTTTCACTTAAAAATTCTTTTGGAATCTTTACGTTATCCGGGAAAATAAGCCTTGACTTCATTCCGCCTGCACATTCCTCTATTTTATCCCACTGGGCATATTCCGAAGGGAAACTGCACCGCAGCAGAAAGAAAAAAACTCCCGGAGCTACTGATACTTTTTCGGCTTCGACCGTCTTTTTCGAAAACCTTGCAACCGCTTTTCCGAAAAAGCCGTGCGGTTTTTGAGCAAATTTTACTACTGCAAACATATTTCCACCCCGTTTCATTAAAAGGTATGCGTTTTAATGATAAATAAGACAAAAAACAGCGCAGAGATTATCTGCGCTGTTAATAGTATTATTTTAAAATTACGGTGCCGGCGTTTCGGCAGATGTTGTTGTACTGCTGGAGCTTAAAATCTTAATGGCTTCTTGAAGCTGAGTATCTTCCTGAGAGGTAAGCATTTCAAATTTTGCCTTCTTGTCTGCTGCAAGCTCCACCTGATAATCCGGTGTAATACCTTTACCATTATAGGATTCGCTCTTGTAAGGGATAATCTCACCTATTGTAAGAAGTACTGCACTTCCATCTTTAAGCTGGAAAAGGTTGGTTGCAGTTCCTACTCCCTTTGTGGTTTCACCAAGAAGCTGTGCCTTTCCGAAGTCTCTCAGGTCACAGGCAAAAAGCTCTGCGGGGCCTGCTGTATCGCCATCGGTGAGTACAAGCATTGGCATTGTTATTGTCTGAGCATCGGAAGTATATGTCGCAATTTCTTTTCCGTTTTTATCAAGAATTTTAGCAACAGATCCCTGTCCCTCAGCCGCAGTAGGTACTATAAGATCGAGGGCCTTTACGGCATATTCGAGATTGCCTTCATAGTTGCCTCTGACATCGATTATTATACTTTTGTAAGCAGAAGAACCTGTAACATTTGCTAAAGCAGATGAAAGCTGAGCCGGAGTATTGCTATAAAATTCAGTTATTCTTATATAGGCAACTTCGCCCATATCTTCAAAGAAAACCGACTGACCGCTGTTTCCCTTTACTATGCTGACCTCTGTGGTATTGCCGTCACGTAAATATGTAAGCTTTACAGAGCTTAACTTTTTACCGGTAAGCTGTTCCACCAAAGTATCATAGTTAGCGGAAGTAGCAGCAACACCTTCAACGGCTGTTATCCTGTCGCCTTCACGAAGGCCGCTTGTGTATGCCGGGGAATTGTCGAAAACTTTGGCAACATAAATGTAACCTGTTTCGGGATCAAGGCATACTCTTGCGCCTATGCCGTAAGTTTTTCCCTGAAGCTTGCTGTAATAGGAGACATATTCTTCAGCCGTCATATAAAAGCTGTTGGGATCGCCCAAGCCGCTGACATATCCGGCAGAAGTTCTGCTGCTTAAAGCATCGCTGTCGATTGTACCGAAATACTCTTTTCTTACAAGCTCGTCCAGTTCGCTCAGGCCGGAATACATCTGTGCTCTTCCGGGAAGATCCACTATAAGCTTATTGTAAATTGCTATTGAAACAGACATTGTAACAGCTATAGTAGCTGCTATTGAAATGAAAACGATGGCGAGTAATGCGCCGATCGAAACTTTTTTATTCATAGCGCTCTCCTATCTACAGTTTTGCTGATTTTTTACTTTAAATTACGGATAATACGGCATTGAGGGAAGATAGGGTTCCGGATTTACGTATTGACCGTTTTTAATTAAAACGAAGTGGCAATGGGGACCAAAAGAATATCCGGTGCTTCCCATATAAGCAATCAGCTGCCCTCTTTCAACTTTCTGACCGACTGATACTAACAGTGAGGAGTTATGTCCATAACCTGTTTTTACTCCGCCGCCGTGGTCGATAAGGACATAGTTGCCCAAATCACCCTGATAGCTTGCAATTGTAACTACTCCGCTTTCCGCAGCGTAAATAGGTTTGCCCATTGCTCCGGAGCAGGTTATATCAAGACCGCGGTGGGAACCACCCCAAGGATAAGCTCCGAATTTAGCTGAGATATAACGGCTTGATTCCTGAACGGGACAGTAAAGGCTGCTGCCAACTGAAGATTCACTTCCGTCACCGGCAGTTGAACCGCTTTGGGAAAGCTGCAAAATCTTATCTTCAACAATCGCTTTTTTAGCTTCGGCATCTCTTATTGCCTGCTGATATGCTGCACTGTTCTTGTCGAGTGTGGAAAGATAGCTGTTTGCCTGAGAATATTTCTCTTCAATAGCAGACTGTTCAGAATTAAGTTCTGACTGAGCCGAAAGAAGCTCCGTCTGCTGAGAGGTAAGCTCCTGCTTTTTCTGATTCAGTTCTTCCTGCTTTGAAGAAAGCTCTTTCTTCTCTTTTTCAAGCTGCTCCAGCTCTTCAATCATCTCATTGACGAGTTCATCGTCATGTTTGGCAATTCTTTTGAGCAGTTCGCTTCTGACAAGGAAAGTCGAAAAATCAGAAGCGCCTAACAGTATCGAAAGAGAGGAAACATCTCCCGACATATACATAGCCCTCAAACGCTCGCTGAGCTGATCATATATTTCATCTATTCTTTTATTTGCGGCATCAATTTTATCCTGTGTTTGAGCAATCTGATTGTTTACGTCTTCTATTTGAGAATTAAGAGCAGAAATGCTTGAGTTGATTTCATCCACTCTTGCATTGAGCAAAGAAACCTTTTCGTTCATTGCATCAAGCTGCTCATTTATGGCGTTTACATATTCCGACTGCTTATTTATATCCCCTTTTATTGAACTGAGAAGCTCTTCGTTATCCTTAATTATCTGATTAAGTCTGTCGGCCTCTTCCTCAAGGTCTGTAACACTTTCCGCACCGGCAATAAAAAATATATTACTTGCAGAAAGCAAAGCAACTACAAGAGAAATTGACACAAAAATCTTAAAAAGCTTAGATTTCATCACTTTCA
>CAUDRD010000106.1 GCA_958451705.1 uncultured Oscillospiraceae bacterium | reverse complement strand
TACTAAAATATACCAATTTGTGGCAAAAATGTCAATATCTGAAACACAAACTGTCGTAAAAAGTCAGAGTGATTTTTGTAGCAAAATGTAGAATTTATAAGTCTTAATTCCAATACGGAATTTTTATCGGGAGTAATCGCTATGATGAACATAATTTGGCCCGCAATTATTATTTTTTCTTTTTTTGCCGCCGCAGCTTTAGGTAATATGTCCGCCGTTTCCTCCGCCCTCATTGAAGCCGGAAACAGCGGCGTTGAACTTGCAATAAAGCTATTGGGTATGCTCTGCCTTTGGAGCGGACTTATGCGAATTGCATCCCAGTCGGGGCTTACGGAAAAAATAGGAGCCTTTATGTACCCTGTGCTCAAACTT
Organism: uncultured Oscillospiraceae bacterium; assembly: GCA_958451705.1. Classification (GTDB taxonomy): domain Bacteria; phylum Bacillota; class Clostridia; order Oscillospirales; family Acutalibacteraceae; genus UMGS263. The sequence continues at coordinate 5,760 of CAUDRD010000106.1, read as the reverse complement.
ATTTTTCCCGGGCTTAAAAAGAATTCAGAGGTTGCGGGTGCCATTTCCATGAACCTTACGGCAAATATACTGGGTTTAGGCAATGCGGCGACTCCTTTAGGCATTAAAGCTATGAAGCTTATGAATAAGGAAAACAATAATCCTCTTGTTGCAACGGACAACATGATTTTTTTCGTCGTTATGAATACAGCGGCAATGCATATAATACCCACAACGGTGGCTATGCTGCGAAGCCAATACGGCAGTGCAAATCCAATGGAAATAATGCCCGCCGCATGGCTTAACTCCTGCGCCGCTCTTGCCGCCGGAATAGCAGCGGCTAAAATATTAGCCCTATGTTTCCGAAAAAAGGAGAAATATTAAAATGACCTTTACGGACTGGATTTTGCCCATAACGGCAGTGTTCATAATAGTTTACGGCCTGATTAAAGGCACGAATGTTATGGACTGCTTTTTGGAGGGCGCCAAAGAGGGCTTTGATACCTTTTTGAATATTTTGCCCTCCCTTATAGCTCTCATAACCGCCGTATCGGTACTTAAAGCCTCCGGCGGCCTTGACGTTATACTCTGGTTTATGAAACCTATCGCTTCCCTTACAGGTATACCCCCAGATGTGCTTCCTCTTGTGCTTTTAAGCCCTGTTTCAGGAAGCGGTTCCCTTACAATGTACGAGGCGCTTCTTAAAGCCGCCGGACCCGATTCTTTTTCCGGAAGGGTAGCCTCGGTTATTATGGGGTCAACGGAAACCACCTTTTACGCAGTAACCGTTTACTACGGAGCGGTGGGAGTAAAAAAGACTCGCTTTACCCTTGCAGCGGCTCTTTTAGCCGACAGCGTTTCCTTTTTACTGGCTCCCCTTTCTGTTGCGCTGTTTTTGGGGAAATAACGGCGTTTTCATAAGGGTAAATAACACTACCCTCCTTGACAATAACAATTTTTAAATATATTCTATTAATGCATATTTGCTTTTTATAAAATTAAAAAGGATTGTATAAATATGAATAAAATCTGTCCCTACTGCAAAAGTCCAATTCCCGAAGAGGCAAATTTTTGCCTTAACTGTTTTTCAGACAATGTAAGGAACGTTTCTGAAATTCATAAAATCCAATTGGAAAAATTTCTAAATGAAAACGGTTTTTTAGTAAAAAGTAAAAACAGCAAATAATATAACCGCCGGTCGATTGATTTTTTACATCTCTTTGCCGGCGGCTGTTTAATTTAAAATCTATATTTTAATCAATTAAGCTTTCGGGTAAAAAATCGTCCCTCGAAAAGCGTTCTTTTATTTCTGAAATTTTTCCGCAGGACAGCCTTCCCTCGGGGCAAACTCCCGTTACAAAACAGCTGGGACCGTATCTTCTGAAAATATCGGGAGCGCTTTCCCTGAGCATTTTAAGCATAAGATATGCGTAATCCCTTATTTCCCACTGGGCACGCTCACAGGTTCTGAGTTTAAGGAAGAGGAGAAGTTCCCTTGCGTTCATGGTAACAGTGAGGTCAAGGGTATTGCCGCTTAAAAGCACATATACGAGATTTTCTTCACTTTCGCCCATTGCTTTAAGCTCCTTATAAAACTTCTCGGTTTCAGAAAAAGCGTTTGTATATAAACTCAACAGTTCGCTGTCCCCTTTTACGACGGGAGGAATAATATACCTTCCCCTGTTAGCTGAGGTAAGCTCCGGAACCGTTACGCACTGCATACGGTGGCGGACAATATGAGTTACACAGGCCAAAGATACATTATTAAGCCTGAAAGTATAGCTTGCCGCCTCAAGAGGACGAGGTCTTACACAGTCAATAACGGCGTCGATTATCTTTTTTCTCGTCTCTCTGTCCAAAACAGCAGCGGCTACTTCCCCCTGATTTAAAGCGGTTTCGCTTATAAGAGCCGTCTTTGCCACTGCCAAATCGCTATTTTGGGTATATGAAATAAGCTCCACAAGAGGTTTCTCGTTTACATACTCACCCTTTGAGGAAAGGAAAGAGAAATCCGGCTTATCATTAAAAGTCTTGCCGAAATTATTAAAGCTTTCCATAACTCCGGGGGCAATTTTCTGAGCCTGCTCTAAAAGAGACAATCCTATTTTATTTATCTCCGGGTATTTGCTGCCTCTGCCGTAGAGCATCGCCCTTAAAACATTGAGAAATTCACGGGCGTTCATGGAGCAGATAAAGTTACTGAAAAAACAATAGGGCAGCACAAACCTTGCGTCCTCTTTGGCAACGCCCCTTTCGGTGAGCTTATTATATGTATCGAAAAGCTTTGACATATGCTCAGTATACTTTTCCTTTACCGCCTCGGAAGAAAATTCCGGAACAAAAAAGCCTGCGTCTCCGAAATCAACATATCTTCTGGACTTTACGGTAAAGGAGGCCAGACGGAACTCTATCATAAACTGCTCCACAACTACCGAAACGTTGCGGAAAGCAAGGTTAAAGAAGAGATGCTCTATAACAGAGTTGTGGCCCGACTTTGTAACCTTTTGTATAAGGGACGCATTTTTTTCAGCGTCCTTTGACTTTTCAAGTATATCAAAAACATCTCCCGGCTGAGTGGATATACGTCCCCCGGCAGCGCAGAGACTTTCTCCGCAGTTTGAATATCCTACTATTTTTACTTCTGATTTATAATCCATTTGGAATCCCCCTTGCTGCTGATAATATACCATAAATTCTTTTCTAAGGCAAATAAACCCGCCTTTTAAAAAACGCAAAGAGATGATATAATTACATCTGATGAAATAAGTGCTCAGGATGCACAAAACGGGAGGTAAAACCATGATTAAAAGAAACAGCGACATGACCCTTGTTGTAAACCAGGCTATGAGAGGCGGCGACGGCAGCGTTAAAGTGCGCCACGTTCTTAACGCCGACGAAATTCACGGAAAATCCAGAATGGCAGCCGTTATCACCCTTGAGCCGGGCTGTTCCATCGGAGAACACGTTCACGAAAACGAGGAAGAAATGTTTTACGTTATGAGCGGAAACGTCGTTTATAACGACAACGGCGAAATGAAAACTCTTTCTGCCGGTGACAGCTGCATCTGCTACGGAGGAGAAAAACATTCGGTTGCCAATAGAACCGATAAAACAGCTGAGCTTTTTGCGGTTATACTTACTTACTGATTTAACTTTAAGAGAATATAAAAAGACGCATTTTTGATTTTGCCGAAAATGCGCCTTTTTTATATTTAATTTTAAAAGATAAACTATATTTCACTGAATATCTTCCAGGAAACTACCTCTACGCCCTTTTCCTTCGCCCTCTGAAGAATGTCGCCGCTTTTTAAAAGCTTAAACTCCATTACCCTTTTCTCCCACTCACGGTCGCCGTCAACGGGATAAGCCGGGTGAAGAAACATTTCTGTAATTCCCTCTATACAGTTATCCACCGCTTTAAGATAATATTCTCTAAGCTCATCATAGCTTCTAATTTTTTCCACTGAATAAGGATTTGAAACAAGGTCGTCGAGCATTTTGACTCCCCGCTTCTCACCCTCCCTGACGATTTTCCTTTGTAGGGCGATTACGGGCTTCGGAATACTTCTGCCAAGCTGACGCTCTAAAAAATAAGGCGTTTTCGGGAAGCGGTAGGGAAGCGAATGAGCGGCGCAGAATTTATAAGCTTCAATATAAAATCTTCTGCCGTTAATTCCGTAAAGGGTTCCACAGTGATTATCAGCATGGTCTACTGTGCATCCATTTTCTGTTAAAAAGCGGTACTGGGCTTCCAGCTCCTGAGCTACTTCACTTCTCCTTCCGTGAAGAGCAAGTTTCATCTGGTCTGCGTAAAATCCCTTATTGTCCGAAAGAGATTTTCCCCCGGAAAGGCTTTTCCATCTGTTTTGCTCACTGTCAGAGTTAATTGTCAGATGAACTCCTACTGGAATATTGCAGGAAACGGCTGTTTTTGCCGCTTCCTGTGCATTTTCGGCAACGGTGAGCACAGAGGTAGAGGTAATTAAGCCCGCAGTATAAAGCTCTTTTATGGCTTTTGTCTGCTGGGGATTATATCCGAAATCGTCGGCGTTAATAATCAGATATTTCATTTTTTCTTTTCATCCTCAAAATGCAGGAACATGGAGAAAACAGCGGAAAGAGCTACGGCAACTGCCGGGAAAACTATAAGGAGCATCTTTGACGCAACGGCGGGATTTGTACCGGGATTATCTCCGTTTTCAAAGCCGAAAAAGGTTGCCACAACATAAAATGCGGCAGAGGTAAACAGTCCGTTAAGCCTGTTCATAACACCCAAGCAGCTGGAAATTATTCCCTCACGCTTAACGCCATGTAATTTATAGTCTTCGTCCATGATTTTTGCTCCGATGCAGTCCATCGTAGTAAGGCATCCTGCAACACCCAGTCCTACAACTCCGGCGATACATACCGCCGTAATAAGGTCTGAGGCAAAATACATGGGGATAATTCCAATAGCCATTACTACAAATGAAATTCTCCAAGCTTTAACAATATAGACATGCTTTATTATCTGAGTCCAAATAAGAATACCTATAAGTGCAACGGCAAAAACAGCCGCAAGCATTATAGTAGTTTTATCACTTTCAAGGTTAAGAGCGTATTTTACATAGAAGGGAACCGCCTGAGAGATAAGTGCGAAAGCTGCAGAATAGAAAGCTCCCGTAAAGCCGAAAATCCAAAACTTCTTGTTTTTAAGAAGATCCCATATACTGGAAAGGATTTTGGGCTTTTCCGTTGACCATGAGGCTGGATCTTCCTTGCAGCCGAAGGTACAGTACATTATTACTATCAAAGCTATAATACCGTAAATAATTGAAGTTAAACTATATCCTATTGCACTTGTCACCATGGGAGTAAGGGCGATGCTTATAACCATTGCTACAAGCTGGAAAGCCTGTCTTATGGCGTTGGTTTTCGCTCTTTCGGTATCCTCATGGAAAAGCTCCGGGAACAATGCGCCGTAGTTTGCATTCATTAGGGAATCGAGAGTACCTGTCAATATGTACATAAGCAGCATGTAAATAAAGAGCATATTGCTGTCGGCACTTATAAATGACGGAACGTTAAAGAACATTATAAAACATAAAATCAGCAGGGGCACGCCTATAACAAGCCAAGGCCTTCTGCGTCCCCATTTGGTACGGGTTCTGTCCGAAAGAAAACCGTAAACAGGGTTGTCGATTGCGTCAACAAAAGTGTAAATAAACAGCACAAAGGAATACTTTTTCATGTCAAGGCCCAGCATATCCACATAAAATATGGCTGCAAAAGACTTAAACATATTAATGGGAATCGAAGTTCCGAACATGCCTATGCCGTAACGAAACGGCGAAGTTCTTTTTACAGATTTAGCAGAAAGTCTGCTCCCTTTTTCCATTTTTACCCCTCACTTTTTTATTGATTTAACAAAAATATAGCACACAGTTTTGTCGTTTGCAATATATTTTTTGACTTTCTTGTTAAAATAATGTATGATTATCACAAACACTTGCAAAATGGGAGAAATATATGAAAAAGGAATTAATAATCGAAAAAGAAATTGACAAATCTCTTTTGAAAAAATGCTTTTACATTGATTTTGAGGTTCCCGAAAATACGGAAGTTTTGCGTATCACCCATTCCTGGTTTCCTAAGGAAGAGGCAAATCTCGATTTCGGACTTGTAAATCCTGAAGGGATTCAGGTTGGAGCTTCCGGCAACGTAAGACAGGATGTTGTTATAAGCGAAAAATACTCCACTCCCGGCTATGATAAGTGTACGACAATGGCGGGTAACTGGAAA
>CAUDRD010000105.1 GCA_958451705.1 uncultured Oscillospiraceae bacterium | reverse complement strand
GGCAGCAGAATAATGGGGATATATTTATTTGGGATTTTATCGGTTTTGCGGATTATCATTCCGATTATATAAATGGCGGGAATGAGAATAAGTCCTTCCCCTACAATATAATTTAAAATATCCGTTTTTATCACCTCCGTTAATATAATATTCAGTAAATAAATACTGTGATTTTTCTCTTAAAATGCCTCAAACCGCTTCACTAAAGAGCCCAAAACAGGCTTTGGTTGCACTAAAAACAGCAACTCGTTATAACTTTTCTGAAATTTTCATATATTGGACTGTATAACACTTTTTCGGAGGGGTTTAAATATATGGATTGGCATACCCTGACTCCAGCTCAGGCGCTTAAGCGTCTCGGTTCAAACGACAAAAACGGACTTTCGCAGCACGAGGCAAACCTTCGTCTGGAAAAATACGGTCCCAATGTACTGTCTTCAAAAAAGAAAAGGGGATTTTTTAAAAAATTTCTCTCTCAGTTTTCCGACTTTATGGTTCTCGTGCTCCTTGCAGCCTCTGTAATATCCTTTCTGACCTCCTATTTCAGCGGCGACGGAGATTATATTGATTCCATTATCATTTTGGTCATCGTGTTTCTCAACGCTCTTATCGGAACCATTCAGGAAAGCCGGGCAGAAAAAGCCATTGCCGCTTTGCGAAAGCTTTCAGCCCCCCGTGCAAGAGCTCTGCGCTCCGGTTCCGTTATAAGCACAGCCGCTTCGGAGCTTGTAAAAGGCGACATTATAATTTTAAAAAGCGGCGACCTTGTCCCTGCCGACTGCCTCATAATCGAGAGCTCTTCCCTGAAAGCGGAGGAATCGGCTCTGACGGGAGAATCGGAACCCGCCGCAAAAACCGCCGGAGAAAGGCTCCCCGCTGATACGCCCTTGGGAGAAAGACGGAATATGCTTTTTTCCGCAACCCAGATAACCTCCGGTTCATGCCGGGCAGTGGTGACGGCAACGGCAATGGATACCGCCGTGGGACACATTGCCGGACTTATTGACAGCGAGGAAACTCCCTCAACTCCCCTGCAAAACCGTCTTGCAAAAACAGGAAAGCTGTTAGGTATTGGAGCACTGGCCATATGCGCCGTAATATTCCTTATGGGTATTTTAAGAAGCGCCAGCTTTCTCGACAGCTTCATGCTCTCCGTAAGTCTTGCAGTGGCGGCAATTCCCGAAGGACTTCCAGCCGTTGTAACTATTGTCCTTTCTCTGGGTGTTCAGATTATGGCTAAAAACAACGCCATTATCAGACGGCTTCCCGCAGTTGAAACCCTGGGCAGTGCAACGGTTATCCGCTCAGACAAAACCGGAACTCTCACGGAAAACAAAATGACAGTCAAATGCATTTACGGCATTGACGGAGAGGAGAAATTTTCCTCCCCCTTGGGCAAAAGGCTTTTGACCTGTGCCTGTGTGTGCAACAACGCCTTATGGGGTAAGGAAAGCATCATGGGCGAACCTACGGAGGCGGCAATTCTAACAGCCGGAGAAAAAACGGGAATTAAAAAGTCTAAACTTGACGGGGAATATATACGCCTTAGAGAAAATCCCTTTTCATCAGACAGGAAAATGATGTCAGTGCTTGTTAACAGAGACGGTCACAAATATGTAATGGCAAAGGGTGCGCCGGACGTACTTATTAAAAAATGCACCAAAATCCTCAAAAACGGAACCGAAGTTCCCATAACCGCCGGAGATATTAAAAAAATAGAAGAAATAAATCTATCCCTTGCTGAAAAAGCTCTGAGAGTTATTGCCGCCGCTCAGAGAACCGCCTCTTCTCTCGACGACACCTCGGAAACTTCACTTACGTTTATTGGACTTATCGCCATGGCGGATCCTCCGAGAAAAGAGGCTAAGGAAGCGGTATCAATGTGCCGCAGAGCCGGCATTAAAACTGTTATGATAACCGGCGACCATGCCGCAACCGCAAAGGCAGTGGCTGCTGAAATCGGAATTTTACGCAAGGGCGACACTTTAATGACGGGAGGGGAAATTGACGCTTTAAGCGACGGACAGCTTAGCAAAAAAATTAAAACCTGCCGTGTTTTTGCCAGAGTTACTCCTGCCCATAAAGTGAGAATTGTAAAGGCTCTGCGCTATTTAGGAGAGGTTGTGGCCATGACCGGCGACGGCGTAAACGACGCTCCGGCTCTGAAAGCTGCAGACATAGGCTGTGCCATGGGTCAGGGTGGAACGGACGCTGCAAAGGCTGCGGCGGATATGATTTTAACCGACGACAATTTTGCAACAATAGTTAAAGCCGTCCGTCAGGGCAGGATAATTTACAGCAACATAAGAAAAACTGTTCACTTCCTTCTTTCCAGCAACATAGGCGAAATCGTCGTAATATTCGCCGCATATATTTTGGGTATGCCAACGCCTCTTTTGCCTATTCAGCTTTTATTTGTAAACCTCATAACGGACTCACTGCCGGCAATGGCTCTTGGCACCGAAAAGGCGGAAAGGGATATAATGATGCAAAAGCCCCTTAAGACTCACAAAAGTATGTTTTCCGGCGGACTTTGGGTGGATATATTTCTTGAGGGACTTTTAATAGGCGGCCTGTCTCTTGTGAGCTTTACTGTGGGAATGAGGCTGTTTGATTTTTCCTCTCAGCCCCTTACGGGCAGAACTATGGCTTTTGTAACCCTCAATATAAGCGAACTTGTTCACGCCTTTAATATGAGAGGACGCATTCCCATGTACAAAATCGGCTATTTTTCTAATATGCGCCTTACTATGACCTTTGTATTGTGCATGGCAATTCAGTGGGCAGTTGTCACTATTCCGTCAGCAGCGGCGATTTTTTCTCTCGTTCCACTTTCTGGCACAGCCTGGTTTATTGCGTTGGCTCTTTCGGCGATGCCGTTTATAATTATAGAAACCGTAAAAATATTTGATTTTTATAAAAAAGAGGCTCATGAACGGCAGTAGAAACAAAAATTCTTTATATTTTTAAAGGTTTTGTATTGCAATTTCTGTGCAATTTGATATAATGTTTTTGTTAACGAAGAGAAAGCAGATAAGGTTAACCCTTTTCTGCTTTTCTTTTTATTTTGCTTTTGCGTTTGTGCGGCACAGTGAGGAGGTTTTTATGAAATTTTTGCCTTACATAATGGCCCTTGCCGTTATACTGGAATTTGTGTTTGTGCCTGCATATCTTAGAAAATGCTGGCCTAAAAAGAACAGGGTTTCTCTTTGCTATAAAATGATATGCGCAACCCTTTTTGTTTTAAGCGGCGTTATGTGCATAATTTACAGCGGCAACAAATCGGCTTACGCCCTTCTTATGCTCTGCGGCCTTTGCTTCTCCTGGTTCGGAGATCTGTTTTTGCATATTAACGAAAAACTTTCACTTTTCATAACAGGATTGTTTTTCTTCCTTATAGGGCACATATTTTATGTTTCTGCCTATTCCCTTGCGGCAAAAAAGCTTTTCGGAATTCCCGTATTTTCCCTTTTGGATATTATTGCAGTGGCAGTTCTCACAGCCATCGGCGTAATATACGCTGTTAAAAAGAAAATTCACTTTGGAAGAGCTGCCGTTCCTGCTCTCATTTACACCGTTGCCCTTACCTCAATGATGGTAAAGGCCTGCCATTTGGCTATAGCCGGACTTATTTCAAACTCTGCCCTTTGGGCTCTTCCAGCCGCTCTCTTAATTGCCGGCAGCGTTATGTTCTGTATGTCCGACTCCACTTTGGCTCTTATTAATTTTGGCAATAAAAAAATTTACAGAGTTAAAGTTTTTAATATCATCACTTATTTTTCCGCCCAAATATGCCTTGCATATACAATTTTATTTATAAGCTGACAAGATGAAAGTAATTATTGACGCAGATGCATGTCCCGTTGTGAATATAGCGGTGAATATATGCAAAGAATACGACATAAAGGTCTTTCTTTTTTGCGACACTTCTCATATAATAGACATGGACGGTGCAGAAACCGTTATAGTTTCTAAGGGAAGCGACAGCGCAGATTTTGCCATTGTAGCAAATTGCCGTACCGGAGATATAGTTATAACTCAGGATTACGGCCTTGCGGCAATGTGTCTTGCCAAAAAAGCTAAAGTTATTAATCAAAACGGTATGATTTACAGCGAAAATAATATTGACGGTTTGCTTTTTTCGCGGTATACTGCAAAAAGAGCCCGAATGGCAGGTCAAAGAATTAAAGGCCCTAAAAAACGTACAGAAAAACAAAACGATGATTTTGAAAAAAATTTCAGAGCGCTGATTTTAAAGTGCAGGTAAAAACGGAGGTTATTTTCTTAATGAAAAAAATCACTAAAGGCATAGTTATTTCAGTGGCAACAGCTGTTTTGGCTGCATGCATCCTTTTTTCCGCAGCAGCGTCAACTCAGGGCGGAATCCTTTCAACGGAAGATCTCAGCAGTCCACACTCCTATATGGCATAAAGCAAAGCACCGTAAAATGCGGTGCTTTTTGTTTTATAAGCTATTAACTTAAAAAACTCCTGAAGAAATAATTCTTCGGGAGTTTTCATTACTGAGTCCGTTTTAAATTAAACATATCTTTTTATTTTAAGTGCTATACGTCCCTTTTTGGTTGTGCCGCTCACTTCTTCAACTACCGCCTTGCCTTTGCCCCTTAATACAATTTTATCACCCTGTGAAAGACGCATATCGCATTTGAGTGCCTGGGAATCGTTTACGAACACCAGACCTTTTTCTATGCTTTCCGACGCCGAGTTTCTCGAAAGGCGGTAAATTTGAGCCACAATTACATCAAGGCGCATTGAAGCGGCGGTTATTCTTTCTGTTACTGTTTTCTGCTGCCCTTGCGTCAGCTGAGAAATTGGAACTTCTTCACCTTTAAGGGTAGCCCTGCCAGCCTTGGTGAAATTTTCAAGAATAAAATTTCTGACGCTTTTCATGGCGAAAATATCGCACCCATCAGAGGTGACGATTATATCTCCTATCATTTCACGCCTGAGTCCAAGACCCATTAGCGCCCCTAAATAATCTCTGTGCCCCGCTGCGCTGAATTTATCCTTTGTAAAACGAAGGCGCACAAAGGTGCAATCCTCACCGTTTTTCAAAATCTCTGCGGCTTCCCCGGGAGTTTCGGCTCCTGAATACGGCGGAAAGAAAAATAAAGCTCTGCGCTGTGCTTCATCATAGCCTCCGAAAAGAACATAGAGACAATCCTCTTTTCTGAACCGGTCAAGTAAAATTCCCTGCTCCCTTTCATCAAGAAAATTTGTGGAAGTTACAATATATTGCTCCTGACTTTGATGCATCTTATCTTCCGCAGCGGAAATAAGCAGTAAATCTTCTTTATCCATATTATCAGTAATATCTTATTATGGCTTTTACTTTGCCTAAAATGGTCACTTCATCAACGATTATCGGCTCATACTCGTCGTTTTCCGGCTGGAGACGGAAGTGCCCCTTCTCCTTAAAGAAGCGTTTTACCGTTGCTTCGTCATCTATCATTGCCACGACAATTTCTCCGTTTGAGGCAACTGGAGTTTTTTCGGCAATTACAATATCGCCGTCAAGAATACCTGCCCAAAGCATACTCTCTCCCCTTACCCTAAGGGCAAAAAGGGGCTTATCACGGGAAACGGAGCCGGTATAGGGAATATATCCCTCAATCTGCTCCACGGCGAGAATGGGAGCACCTGCCGTAACAGTTCCCAAAAGGGGAACGTGAGTTATGTTTTCTGCCTGACCCATCACTCTTATTGAGCGTTTAAGCAGCGGGTCACGGCTGATATATCCCGCTTTTTCGAGGGCGTTTAAATTGCCCTGAACAGACGAAGTAGAGCTAAGGCCCACGGCGGCTCCGATTTCACGAACTGAGGGGGGAACACCGTCCTGAGCACGCTCACACAAATATTCATATATTTTTCTCTGTATATCGGTAATAGGTCCCATATGAAAACCTCCCTGTAAAATACAAAAGCTAAAGCTTCCTCGGAGGTATTATACCATATAACAGACGCAAAAGCAAACATTTGTTTGGATGTTTTCGCATATTTGTTCGATAATCGCTGAAAACTTTAAAAAGAAAACCCCTTTTCACACAGCAAGCTGCATGAAAAGGAGTTCGGTAAAATTTTAATAAAAGCTATAGAGAGAATTAAAGCACTTCTTCAATTCTGTCCTCATGTCTCGGCTTCATTTCGGGTGCTTCATCAGCATATCCCAAAGTTATACCAATCATAAAGTCGCAGTTTTCCGGCACATCAAGTCTTTCTCTCCACTTAGCTCCTTCAGGGGAGTTCATGTAAGTGCCGATGCA
>CAUDRD010000104.1 GCA_958451705.1 uncultured Oscillospiraceae bacterium | reverse complement strand
AAAATCCCGGTATCTACCCTTGGAGGATATGTTCAGGGAACAAGCGAGCCTGATTTCGAGACACTCAAACTTTTTGCCGCCTATTTTAACGTGTCTGCTGATTACCTACTAAATCTGAATGTTGGCGAGGCACGGAACCCTTTGGAAAACGAATTGCTACGCATTTTTCGCACCCTTGAACCGCAGCAGCAGGAACTGTATGTGGAACAGGGAAAGGCTTTTTTAAAATTCAACGCAAAATCCGAAAAAAAATCATCTCCATATGAACCCCATAATATTGCTGACTGATATAATACCTTTATAAACCTAAACTCCGACGAAATTACCCGTCGGAGTTTTTTTGCTGACTGCGCTGTAAAACTATGATATAATAAATGAAACTAAATCGGTTCAATACGTTAACTTTATACACTCTTTTATCAGGAGGTTCAATATGAAATTTTCAAACTGGCAGGAGCTTAAGGATGCCTGTATGGGATGCCAAAAATGTCCTCTAGGTGCAACAAGAACAAATCTTGTTTTTGGAACGGGCAACGAAAACGCCGAAGTGCTTTTTGTAGGAGAAGGACCGGGAGAAAACGAGGATTTACAAGGAGAACCTTTTGTAGGCAGAGGCGGAAAGCTTCTCGACAAATACCTTGAGGCAATTGACCTTAGCCGTGATAAAAACATATACATAGCAAACATGGTTAAATGCCGTCCTCCCCACAACCGTGATCCTAAGCCGGAGGAACAGGAAGAATGCATTAAATGGCTCAGGGAACAGTTCCGCCTGCTCAGACCTAAAATTATAGTGTGCCTCGGCAGAATTTCCGCTCAAAAGCTTATTTCTCCTGACTTTAAAGTTACTAAACAGCATGGCGAATTTTTTGAAAAAGGCGGAGTGCTTATGATGGGTACATTTCATCCGGCGGCACTTCTTAGAAATCCCAACCAAAAACCTGCCGCTTTGGAGGATTTTATAAAACTTCGTGATAAAATCGAAGAGGTTTGCGATCACACATACGACGTATAAAACTTTTACTGTATTTATAACCTTAAGGGTTAGGAAAAGAGGAAAATATGGAAAAGGTTAAATTTTATCTTATTACCGATCTTCACTATTACGCACCTGAACTCGGCACAAGCGGAAAAGCTTACATAAGACGAGAAATAGAAGATCAGGTTTTTTTAAAAGAATCCGGCGATATAATCGACGCTGCAATCGATATGATAATTGCAGACGACGAAACAAATATTGTTTTAATCCCCGGCGATCTTACCAACAACGGCGAAGCCTTAAGCCACAGCGGCATAATCAAAAAACTTGAAAGGCTTCAAAAAGCAGGCAAAAAAGTTTATGTAACAACGGCAACCCATGATTTTAATTCATTTGAACGTTTTCCTGAGTATTCTTCTGAATCATGCTATTTCGGAGAAGAAAAAACTCCGGCGGAACCTACTCCCCGTGAAGCACTTGCCCAAATGTACCGTAAATTCGGTATGGACGACGCAATCAGTATTGAGAAAGAAAGCTCCTCTTACGCCGTTATGCTCTCAGAGAAAACACGGCTACTGGCTCTGAACGACGACGGCAACGGCCGCTCTTTTTGCGGATACTTTCCAAAATGCATAGACTGGATTAAAAATCAGGCAAAAGAGGCCGCTGAAAATAACGAAACAATTTTTGCAATGACCCATCATCCGGTATTGCCGCCAATGGAGCTTTATCCCGTTATAAGCCAAAGAGATATGCTCGGTGATTACAAGGAAATATCAAAGCTTTTTGCCGACATCGGTATAGGAATTATCTTTACCGGTCATACACATGTGCAGAATGTTAAATTTATTGACACCGAAAAAGGCAACCGTCTCTATGACGTAAACACCGCTTCTCTCGTAGGATATCCCTCACCTATACGCAAAATTGAGCTTTCTCCAAAAGAAGTTAAAATAGAAACTCTCCATATCGATAATTTCAATGGACTTCCAAAGGGAATGGCCGTAAAAGAATTTCTCATGAAAAAATTTGATACCCTCGTTTTAGGAGGTATTGATGCGGCAGTAAACGACCACGAAAAGCTTGCGGATATTTTAAACGGAATGAGCGTGCAAAAAAGCGTTGTTGACGACAACACCTTTATAATTAAGGTTATAGGCAGAATTTTAGACAGCGTAACTGTTGGCTTTGTATCGAAAACAATAGGTTCAAGAGCCGACTACAGCGATATAAAAAATATGAAACTTAAAAACCTTGTGGCTGACGCAATACGAGGTCTTTACGGCGGAGATCATGAATTTCGCCCGGGAACCGCCGAATATGAAGCAGCTATGGGAGCAATTTACCGAATACTTGAAATCATAGAGAAATTTCTTCCAAAAGAAAAACAGCCGGATATTTTAAAATATTTTCCATTATACATAAATGAAATTCTGTATGACGGCGGCTTTGACGATAATAACTGCACACTTGCGCTGATGACAGGAAAATAATTTGCGAAATAAGAATTAAAATCGAAAAATTATCGGTTCAATCTATAATATGCCCCTAAAAAACACAAATTTTTCATATAAAATCTAATAAATATAGTAAATTTAATTACCTAACATTTTAGCTTTTTTCAACCCGCTTCAATCATTGTCGAATTTTAACAAAAACATCAAATGTTTTTTGTATAGCAATAATGCATTTCATATATAAAAAATACGTTTTTCTTCTTGACAAACGCTTTTCCATGTTGTAAATTGTTACTGATAACTTTTGCCCTAAGGGCAAAAAACAGACAGCCGCCGTTTATTGTGGCTGTAAAATTTGAAAGGAGAATACATACCCATGAGAAAGAATCTCGCAAAAATCATCGCATTATTGATGGCTCTTGTTCTCGTTTTCTCTTTTGCTGCATGCGGCGGAAACGATGAACCTACAGAGACAAACACAGAAAACGGAGCAGTTACTGAGGACGCAGCAGTACCCGGCGACGTAGACAACACAGCCGATTCCGCAGCTTCTGAAGGCGCTTCTGGTGACACACAGGCTTCCGGCGAAACACAGGCAAATGGTGAGTCCAAAAACGACGCAGCACAGAACAACAGCACTTCAACAAACGGCGCAATTGCACAGCCTGCAGACAAAGCTGCTGGTGTCAAGGTTTTCAATGACGCTCTTGCTAAGGTTTCCAGCACAAAGACTTATGTTGACCGTAAGCTCACAAAGCGCAACCTTACAATCGTAGGTGACCTTGACAATCTCGGACCTATTTCTGATACATTCGCAAAGGGAAGCGGCAACGTTAACGTAAAGCTTTCTTCTCTCAGCGCAAGTGACGTTAAGAGTTTCTCATGCACCCCCAGCGGAAATAACTATGTTATGACATTCAAGCTTAACAATGTCAGCGGCGGACAGGAGCTTAAGCACGGTAAGGGTGGCTATATGTACTTCCTCACAATGGACGAGGTTGCTACAGTTGTTAACCAGATCGGTAAGCAGGTCGGCGGAGACAGCTTCGAAGTTAACATTAAGAAGGATAAGTCATCTCTTTCTCTTCAGAGCGGTACGCTTGTTGTAACTGTTGATAAAACAACCGGCAAGATGTCAAAGGCTGTTCTTGACTTCACAGAGGTTATCACAGGTAAGTGCCAGACTTCTCTTCTTGGACCGATGACTCTTACAGCTGACCTTGTTGGTGTAGGTAAGGTTACATTCACACTCTCATAAGGGTTTGAAGATTTAATTTTAAAATCAATCCGTTCAGCTTTCGCTGAACGGATTTTTTATTTTTAATTCAGTTTATTGTCATATTCTAAGGCAAGAATAAATAAAGCAGACATTAGCTATACGCCTCAGGAGTGATTTAAAATAAAAAAAACAAAAAGCACCCCTTCAAAAATGCTTATTAACCTTATCAGTTCCCTGGTAGTTTTCGGCATTAACCTTATAATTCAGTTTTTCTTTTCCCCTTATATCGTCCGTGAGCTTGGCGCTGAGGCAAACGGCTTTATTACACTTGCCAATAACTTTATAACATATGCCTCTTTGCTTACCTCCGCTCTTAATTCCATGTCCGGAAGATTTATTTCAATGGCATATCATCAAAACAATTCTGAAATGTCAAACCGCTACTATACCGCTTCCTTTGCAAGCGGTTTTTTCGCTGTCGCAATTTTAATTATCCCTGTTATCTTCACCGTAACATACCTTGAAAAATTTCTTAATATTCCTTTTAATCTCATAAGTGACGTAAAGCTTCTCTTTGCTCTCGTATTTCTCAATTTCTTTCTGATAACTGCTTTTACTCCCTGGGCCGCTGCAACTTATGTCACAAATACTCTTTACCTTAAATCGCTTCGTACCATGGAATCGCAAATTATTAAAGTCATTGTTATAACAGCTCTTTTCCTCTTCTTTAAGCCTTCAATTGTCTATGTGGGCTTTGCTTCACTTCTTGCAACTGTTTTTGTAACTGTTTCCTCATTCTTTTTTAAACGCCGCTTACTTCCGGAAATAAATGTCAAAAAAGCCTATTTTCATATAAAAGACTGCATAAAGCTCTTTCTCTCCGGCATTTGGAATACCATAAACCAAACGGGAATTATGCTTTCCGGGGGACTCGACATATTAATCAGCAACCTTTTTCTCGGATACGGGGAAATGGGGCTTCTGTCAATAGCAAAGGGCATTGCCGGCGTAATTACAAATCTATCAACCACTTTGACGGGACTGTTCGCACCGCAGACAACAATGAAATATGCTGCGGGAAAAACTGATGAAATTGTACCTCTTCTAAAAAGAGGATGCCGTATTTGCTCTCTTTTGACTGCTCTACCGGTGGGAGGATTTCTCGCTTTAGGAAAAGAATTTTTCGCTCTGTGGATGCCCGGAGAGAACTCTCAAATACTTTACACTTTAACGGTTCTCTCCTGTATTCATTTTGCCTTTACCGCCGGAGCTCAGTGCCTCATCAACGTATTTACTGCCACCAACCGCTTAAAACTCAGCTCCCTTTCGGTACTCGCTTCAGGACTTTTGGGAACAGCATCCGCTTTGATTTTTATAGAAATAAGCCCTTCTCTTGGAGTTTATGGGGTCGCCGGCATAAGCGGCGCTTTTATATTTTTAAGAACGGTGTTTTTTATTATCCCCTTTTCCGCTAAATATCTCAAAGTACCCATAAAGACCTTTTTCCCGGAAATATTTGTTTCACTGTACTGTACCGCTGCCGTCTTTTTCTGCGGCCTGCTCTTTAAATTCATTCTTTCCCCTCACAGCTGGGTCACGCTGATTTTTTCCGCTCTGCTGACTGCCGCCTTCGGCACATTCATCTCCTTACCGGCAGCCTTACACAAAAATGATATAAAACTGATTTCTTCATTCTTCAAAAAATTTTTCATAACTCATTAGCTGATTCAGTCAGTTAAAAATTCAAACTCAAAACATCATGCTCCTTTATTTGGATTCTCTTCTATCTGCAAAATTCAACGTTTTTAAAGGAATATTGCGCATTTTTCTCTGATTAATTAATAAAAAATAGTAGCGTTTTTTTTTTACATCTGTTATAATAACATTAAGTTGTCGGGGTACAGCTTTTTTGTTGTTGCCCGGAACAACACAAGGACACAAAAAATATTATGGAGGTAGATCCCGATGAGCTACAAGTATGTTTACCTTTTTAGCGAAGGTAACGGCAAAATGAGAGAGATCCTCGGCGGTAAGGGCGCAAACCTTGCTGAGATGACAAATCTCGGTATGCCTGTTCCCCAGGGCTTCACTGTTTCTACTGAAGCTTGCACACGCTACTATGATGACGGAAAGGTTATCGCTTCCGACATTGAAGAGCAGATTTATGAATATCTCGGAAAGATGGAGGAAATCAACGGCAAGAAGTTTGGCGACACAAAGAATCCCCTTCTTGTTTCTGTTCGTTCCGGTGCTAGAGCATCTATGCCCGGTATGATGGATACAATCCTTAACCTCGGTCTTAACGATGAGGTTGCTGCAGGTCTTATTGCAGGTAACCCCGATCCTAAATTTGAAAGATTCGTTTACGACTCATATCGTCGTTTCATCCAGATGTTCTCAGACGTTGTTATGGAGCTTTCCAAGAAGCGTTTCGAAGAGATCATCGACGATGTTAAGGCTAAGAAGGGCGTTAAAAACGACATCGACCTTGACGTTAACGATATGAAAGAGCTTGTTAAGCTCTTCAAAGAGTTCTATAAAGCTGAAAAGGGTGAGGATTTCCCCACAGATCCCAAGGTTCAGCTTATGGAAGCTATCAAGGCTGTTTTCCGTTCATGGGATAACCCCCGTGCAAACGTTTACCGCCGCATGAACGACATC
>CAUDRD010000103.1 GCA_958451705.1 uncultured Oscillospiraceae bacterium | reverse complement strand
ATTCTGAAATACTTAAATCACTGCAAAGGGGTGAGGTAAATGGATAAAACACCGAAAGAATATTATGAAGAACTGAGAAAACTTCTTGTGACGATTTTTTCTCCCGAGGATGTTGAGCAGATTGATAAGGCATTTAATACGGCAAACAGAGCTCATGAGGGTCAGCTTCGTTGTTCCGGTCAGCCCTATGTAATCCATCCTATTTTAGTTGCTAAAATTGTAGCGGAGCTTGGAATGGATAAGGAGTCCATAATTGCGGCGCTTCTCCACGATGTTGTAGAGGATACAGATTTAACCCTCCAGGACATAACTGAAAAATTCGGAAAATCCGTTGCCGCCCTTGTTGACGGTGTTACAAAGCTGGGTAAAGTTCCCCTTTCTACAAGGGAAGAGGTACAGGCAGAGAATGTACGAAAGATGCTTCTTGCAATGTCTGAGGATATAAGGGTAATAATCATAAAGCTGGCGGATAGACTCCACAATATGCGTACTCTTCAGTATATGCCACCACAGAAGCAGAGGGATAAGGCCCTTGAAACTCTCGAAATTTATGCTCCAATAGCTCACCGCCTTGGTATCAGAGCTGTTAAGGAAGAGCTTGAGGACCTTGCAATAAAGCACCTTGACCCGGTGGGATATGCAGAAATAGAAAAATCCCTTGAAGTTAAGGGAAAATCACGCCGTGATTACCTTGATGAAATTAAGGGGAGAATTGAAGAGCGGGTATGTAAATCGGTCAAGGATGCCCATATTGACGGCAGAGTTAAAAGCATCCACGGCATATACAGAAAGATGTATATGCAGAACAAAAACTTTGACGAAATTTATGACGTTTATGCCATAAGAATAATTGTCGATACAGTTATAGACTGCTATAACTGCCTTGGAATAATTCACGATATGTTCCGTCCTATTCCGGGAAGATTCAAGGATTATATTTCAACTCCCAAACCCAATATGTACCAGTCACTCCATACAACAGTTATCGGCAAAGAGGGTATTCCCTTTGAGGTTCAGATAAGAACATGGGAGATGCATTATACTGCCGAGTACGGTATCGCCGCTCACTGGAAATATAAGCTGGGTATTTCCGGAACTCAGAAGTTTGAGGAGCGTCTTTCATGGATTCGTCAGCTTCTCGAAAGCCAGAAGGATACCGAGGACGTTGAGGAGATAGTCCGTACAATAAAAAGCGACCTTGTGCCGGAGGAGGTTTTCGTCTTTACCCCTAAAGGCGACGTTATAAGCCTGCCAACCGGTGCAACTGTAATAGATTTTGCCTATGCCATTCACTCTGCTGTTGGTAACAGAATGATAGGCGCTAAAGTTGACGGCAGAATTGTGCCAATTGACTATAAGGTAAAGACAGGCGAAATTGTTGAGATTCTTACCTCTTCTCAGCAGGGCAAAGGCCCCAGCAGAGACTGGCTTAAAATTGTAAAGACCAGCGAAGCTAAAAACAAGATAAGGTCATGGTTCAAGAAAGAAAAGCGTGAGGAAAATATTGTCGAAGGTAAAGCTGAGCTGGAAAGAGAGTTTAAGCGAAACTTTATAAGGCTCTACGATCAGGAGCTGCAAACTTTCCTTACAAAGCTTGCGGAAAGACAGCACTGTGCAACTCTTGACGATTTTTACGCCGCAATAGGCTATGGCGGAATTTCTGTTATAAGAATGATGCCTCATATTAAAGAGGAATATAATAAGATACTCAAAGCCAAAGAGGAAGCGCAGATTAAGATTGTTCCTGAAAAGAAGAAAAAGGGAAGCGACGGAGTAATTGTCGAGGGTATCGACAACTGTCTTATTAAATTTTCAAAATGCTGTAATCCTCTTCCCGGCGATGAGATTATAGGCTTTATAACGAGAGGACACGGAGTTTCTATCCATAACAGAAACTGCACAAATGTACCCCGTGATATAGCCGCTGCGGCAGAGCCTGACAGATGGATCCCAGCTTATTGGAGCAGTACCGTAAAAGAGGAATTTAAAGCCACTCTTCTTGCCACCTGTATTGACAGAGTCGGACTTATTGCCGATGTTTCCGGCCAGCTTGCCAATATGCACGTTATGATTCACTCCCTTACAACCAGGGAGCTTAAAGACGGCAGATGCACTCTGCTTATGACTATAACCGTAAACGGAGTTGAACATTTAAACTCCGTAATTGCCAGAATAAGTAAAATCAACGGAATGCTGTCCGTGGAAAGGTCCGGAATGTAAAAATGAAAGCAGTTATTCAGCGAGTAAAAAAAGCCAGCGTTACCGTTGAGGGAGAAATAACGGGAAGCATAGAAAAAGGCTATCTCGTGCTCTTGGGTGTAATGGATGGAGATACTGAGGCTGAAGCCGATTTAATGGCGCAGAAGCTAACTAAGCTCCGTGTGTTCAGCGATGAAGAGGGAAAGATGAACCGTTCAGTTATGGATGTATGCGGCGGAATACTTGTAGTTTCCCAGTTTACCTTGTGTGCCGATTGCAGAAAGGGCAACCGTCCTTCATTTACTGCATCTGCACCGGTTGATACAGCTGTGAGCCTTTACGAAAGGTTTACCCAAAACCTCAGGAACTTAGGCGTAGAAAAAGTTGAGACCGGTGTTTTCGGTGCCGATATGGACGTCTCTCTTATAAACGACGGCCCCGTCACTATAATCTATGATACTCAGGAGTGGAAAAAATAATGAAAATATATACTCTTCCCATAGGACCTTTGCAGGCTAACTGCTATGTACTTCTCGACGAAACTACCGGAAAGGCGGCAGTGTTTGACGCAGGTGGATATAATGAGCGCCTTGCCGCTCTTGTGGATAATGAAGAAGTAAAAAGCGTAGAGTACATTCTTTTAACCCACGGCCATTTTGACCACATTATGGGCGTTGCGGATTTAAAGGAAAAAACAGGTGCAAAGGTTGCAATTCATGAGCTTGATGCAAGGTGCCTCGAAAGCACAAAATACAGCCTTTTACCTCCCGAAGGGTACGGTGAGCAGAAGCTTACAAAGGCAGACGTTATTCTTCATGAGGGTGATGTAATAAACGTGGGGAGCCTGGAAATTAGAGTAATGCACACTCCTGGACATACACCGGGCAGCGTATGCTATTTGTGCGGCGACGTAATGTTTTCCGGCGATACTCTTTTCTGCCGCACAATAGGAAGAACCGACCTCGAAGGTGGAAGTCCGGAGGATATGGATGTATCCTGCCACAGGCTTGCGGCTCTTGAAGAAGACTATACCGTTTTCCCGGGACATAACCGTTCTACCACTCTCAGTGAAGAAAAGATTAAAAACCGTTATCTAAGAAAGATAAAATAATTTTTGAATAAAAAGCCATTCCTTGTGGTATTCTTTTCGTGACGGTTTGATTTCAGAAAACAAATTTTAATTTACGGAGAACAAGATGATTATTTTTGTTGACGGTCATAAATTCCATTATGAAATAGAAAATCTTTGCAGGGTGTTTTTCCCTTTTGAAAATATAAAAGTTCTCCGTGAAAACTGCGACTGGCAGGTTTATACAGGAGAAAGCAAAGAAGCCGCGAAGTACACTCTTACAGTTTCACTGAAATTCCCTGATTTTAATAAAACCATTACCGCTTCTCTTCCAGAAAATGCTCCAGATAATAAGCGTGAGCTTAAAATGGCCACTCTTCTCTATACTCTTTTAACTGAGTATACGGGATATACTCCAAAGTGGGGACTGCTCACGGGTGTAAGACCCTCAAAGCTAATGAATTCCCTTATTGAAAGGGACGGAGAAGAAAAGGCGAAAAAGTATTTTATGGATTCCCTCCTTGTAAGCGAGGATAAAACACTTCTTGCAGCAACAGTTGCAAGGGCGGAAAAGGAGATTATGGAGCGTTCAGAGCCGAACTCCTTCAGTCTTTATGTTTCAGTCCCCTTTTGTCCTACACGGTGCAGCTACTGTTCTTTTGTCTCCCATTCTGTAAAGACTGCGGCAAAGCTTATCCCGGAATATACCGAGCTTCTCTGTAAGGAGCTTTCGATTTTCGGCAAAATAGCGTCAGAGCTGGGCTTAAAACTTGAAACCGTTTACTACGGCGGAGGCACTCCCACTACTCTTTCAGCTGAGCAGCTTCAAAGGGTGGGGGAGACCATTGAAAAATCCTTTGATTTGCGGGCTGTTTCCGAATATACCGTAGAGGCGGGAAGACCCGATACCATAACCGAAGAAAAGCTAAGAGTGCTAAAAGAACTGGGTGTTTCGAGAATAAGCATAAATCCACAGACTTTTGAGGAACATGTGCTTAAAAAAATCGGCAGGTGCCATACTGGAGCACAGACTGAGGAAGCCTTCTCCCTTGCGAGAAAAATAGGATTTGACAATATAAACATGGATCTTATAGCGGGGCTTCCCGACGATACCGTTGAGGGCTTCGGCAGAACTCTCGAAAAGGTAAACTCTCTTGATCCGGAGGGAGTAACTGTCCATACCCTTGCCCTTAAGCGATCTTCCGAAATAGTAACGGGTGGGGAAATAGTAAAAACAGGCAATATGGTTGCCGCAATGCTGGACGATGCTCAAAATATTCTTTCACAAAAATACAGTCCATACTATATGTACCGCCAGAGCAGGTGCCTCGGAAATCTCGAAAACGTGGGCTGGTGCAAAAAAGGATTTGAGGGACTTTACAATATCTATATGATGGAGGAATGTCACTCGGTATTTGCCGCCGGTGCGGGAGCTGTTACAAAGCTTAAGCAGCCACGAGGAAAATATATAGAGCGAATTTTTAATTATAAATATCCCTTTGAATATAACTCTCGTTTTGACGAGCTTATGAAGCGTAAAGAACGCATAAAAACCTTTTACGGTACATATTAATCCCTTAGTGACAAGCCGCCGGAAAGGAGGTTTTAAAAATGATTTATTCTGTTTCCGGGGTGAATAAAGCTGTTGCCGATGCTCCCGAAAAAATAGTGGAGCGGGCTGAAAATAAGTATGATTCGAGTCTTTTAAAGGTGTGCGAAAAAATAATTTGTGACAGCATTGAGACGGTATTTCTTGCAGGCCCCAGTGCGTCAGGCAAAACCACAACTGCTGCAAGGCTTTGTCAGGACCTTGAGGAAAAGGGAAAAAGATGTATAACCGTATCCCTTGACGATTTTTACCGGGTTAAAGGTGATTATCCGCTGCTTCCCAATGGTGCTCCAGATTACGAAACGGTTCACGCTCTCGACCTGCCTCTTTTTGAAAAATGCTTTAAAGAGCTTCACACTGATGGAAAATCTGATTTTCCCGTTTTTGATTTTAAAATCGGCACACGAAGCGAAAAAGTTCGCACAATCGATTATTCATCCTATGACGTTATGATTATAGAAGGGCTTCACGCTTTAAATCCTCTTATAACCAGTTTGCTGCCGACAGGCGATGCTTTGAGCATTTTCATAAACCTTATCGGCGGATTTAAGGACGCAAATGGAGATGAAGTTCTCTCCGGCTGGCAGGTGAGATTTGTCAGAAGGCTCATAAGGGATTATCACCACCGAAACAGCGGTGCAGCAAATACCTTTCGTCTGTGGGATATGGTTGTGGAGGGTGAGAAAAAATATCTTTTCCCCTTTGAAAACAACCGTGATATCGCCATTAATTCCATTCATGAATATGAGCCGTGTCTTTTTGCAAAGGAAGCCTCCGAAATTCTTTTGGAACTTCCCAAAAGTGATTCCCATTTTGAAATCAGCAGGGATTTAATCGAGCGTCTCGGAGATTTTGAGAGCCTCGATGAAAATAAAGTACCCGAGAGCTCGTTGCTCAGGGAATTTTTATAAAGAAAAGGAGCTTTAAAGATGAGTACATTTGATGATTTCATTCAGACCGCTAAAAACGCCGCCGCAACAGTGGGCAGAAAGGCGAGCACAGCAATAAACAGTGCTGAAATTCAGAATAAAAGAAACCGTGCTCTCGAAAATATTGGCAGACTTTATTACGATACCTGCAAAAACGGCGTTGACCACACAGAGGAAATCAGTCTGCTTATTGAAAGCGTAGATAACTATACAAGCGCTCTGGAAAAAATTAGCGATGAGGAAAACAGCCTTAAAAACGAAATTGAGTGTAAGGTTTGCGGAAAGATGAACAACGCAAACGCAAATTTCTGCTCAAACTGTTCCGCAAAGCTTAAATAAGAAAATCAGAGGAAGATAAATAAGAGGATGTCAAAAAACAGCAATTCATATTGAATGGAAGTGTTGTTTTTGGCAGAAAGAAAAAAACAATCGCTGCTCAGCGGAGCTTTTGTCCTTGCAGTGTCAGCGGTACTTGTAAAAGTCATAGGGCTGCTCTATAAAATCCCTCTTACTGCACTTATAGGTG
>CAUDRD010000102.1 GCA_958451705.1 uncultured Oscillospiraceae bacterium | reverse complement strand
GGAGTATTGCTGTCAGTGCTTAAAATATCCCTGCGATAAATATGATCATATAGATGAAGCTGATTCTTTTATCACTCATAAAAATCAGAAAAACAATCTTAACATTCTTTTAAAAATAGGAGAAGAAGCCTATAACAGTGAGCAAAAGGAAAAACAAAAGCTACTTGAATTTCTTCTTGTAAACTGTAACGACGGACGATGCAAAAATCTTTTCTGTCTAGGTGTAAATCTTTTAGATTTAAAAT
Source organism: uncultured Oscillospiraceae bacterium (assembly GCA_958451705.1). Classification (GTDB taxonomy): domain Bacteria; phylum Bacillota; class Clostridia; order Oscillospirales; family Acutalibacteraceae; genus UMGS263. The sequence goes on along the minus strand of CAUDRD010000102.1, from coordinate 6,104 downwards.
GTATTGAAAACATTGTAGAGAAAATTAAAAGTAATTCTTATTTTGATAATCTGTCTTTAAAATAAAGATCAAAACTATCTTCTAAACAATTAAAAGAAGCGGCGGCAGAAAAGGGGATAGAACTTAAACTTAGAAAAACTGTTAAATAGCTTAAAATAATAAAAAGAGACCGATGTGCAAATGCATTTCGGTCCCTTTTTCTTTTGTGGCTTAAGTTAAATATTGATATCTTTCATAGCTGGATTGTCAATTAGTTCTCCATTTTCCGTAAACCTTGAACCGTGACATGAACAGTCCCAACTATGCTCTAACGGATTCCATTTTAAAGCACATCCTAAATGAGAGCAGCGTTTTGCTGTAGGAATGCAAAAATTAATAAATGTGTTGCCGAGGTTTGAAAAAAGCTGAGTGGTAATCATGCTGCGGCCTGTGTCAAAAACTTCTGCATATCTGTTTTTCTTACCCATAGCTAAATCCGTCAACATTTCAGATGCATACATGGATGTTGTCATACCCCAAAGATTAAATCCACAGGCAACATACACGTCGGGGAGGGAAGGACTGTACTTTCCGATATACGGAATACCGTCAAGGCTTACGCAGTCCTGATTTGACCAGCGGTATTTTTCTTTGGAACCAGGAAAATATTTTTCCGCAAAATCCGATACCGCTTTGTATCCGCCGCCCTGCTTTCCAGTTCTGTGATCTCCTCCGCCTATAAGCAGCAGATTTTTATAATTTCGCATATAAAAGCCGTTTTCGCCTATATCCTCTACAGTCATATTAAGGGGATCAGTGTTCTCATAGGCGATAACATAGGAACGCTTTTGGTAAAGCTTCATGAAATACATTCCATGGCTATTTACAAATGGGAAATGTGTGGCAATGATTATTTTTTTGCCTTTAATTCTTCCTCTGTCGGTAATGGCAGTAGTTCCCTCAATTTTTCTCACAAAGGTGTTCTCGTAGATATTTAACCCCTTTGCAGCAGAGTAAAGAAATTTAAGTGGATGAAACTGGGCCATTCCGGGATAGATTACTGCTCCTGCAATTTCTACAGGTAAGTCTATATCATCAGTAAACTCAGCGTCAAAGCCAAGGGATTTTACAGCTTGAGCTTCTCGTTCCATCAGACTGCGGCTGTCGGTGGAGTACATAACAGAGGGTTTCTCTTCAAAATCGCAGGAAATGTCCTTTGAAAGATTACGAAATTTTTTTACTGCTTCAAGGTTTGCCTCAAGGTAGAGCCTCGCTTTTTCCTTACCGAATTTTTTAATCATATCCTGATATAGTGTATCGTGCTGAGCCGTGAGAACGGCGGTAGTGCCTTTTGTTATACCGTGGCCAATTTTTCTGCCCTCAAGAAGAACATAGTCGGCTCCCGCTTTTTGCAGCTCCATTGCACAGAGTATTCCGGCCATTCCTCCGCCTATTACTATTACATCAGTGTCAATATCAGATTTTAATTCCGGAAATGAAACCTGCTCTATATCTTTTGTCCATAAAAAATCCATTTTTATTTCACCCTTTCAAAGGGTAGTATTTGCTTTTTTATGGATAATATGGCGTAGTACAGATATATTTTTCAAAAAGTTCGTATGTCATTTATGTATTATAGAAATACAAAGTGTTGTATTTGCTGATAATTTGTGATATAAAAAATTAGAGAAGCAGCCGGGTTTATACCCGCTGTTTTAAAGAGATTTAGAAGAAGGAATTTTAAATGATATACAGAATTTTAATAGTTGAAGATGATCCCGGCATTGCCGGAGCAATTCAGAAACAGGCTCAGATGTGGAATTTAAGCGCAAAGTGTGTCCAAAATTTCAGAAACGTTCTGTCAGAGTTTTCAGAATATGATCCACATTTAGTGCTTCTCGATATCACTTTGCCGTTTTTTAACGGTTATCACTGGTGCAGCGAAATACGAAAGGTCTCGAAAGTACCAATTGTATTTATTTCCTCTGCTTCTGATAATATGAATATCGTTATGGCAATGAATATGGGTGCAGATGACTTTATAGCAAAACCCTTTGACCAAAGCGTACTTATGGCGAAAATTCAGGCAATGCTCCGCCGTACCTATGATTTTGCCTCTTCTGTTCCGATTCTGGAGCATAGAGGAGCTATTCTTAATACCGGTGATAACACCCTTACCTATAAGGAAGAAAAAATATCTCTTACAAAAAACGAATACCGCATTTTGCTGGCATTAATGGAAAGCAAGGGGAAGATAGTAAGCCGTGAAAAGCTTATGGAAAAGCTTTGGGAAACCGACAGCTTTGTAGATGAGAACACCTTAACGGTAAACGTAAACCGACTAAGAAAAAAGCTTGATTCTTCGGGACTTAAAGATTTTATTACCACAAAATTCGGTATAGGATACATGGTAATTTAAGAGGAGTTAAAAATGAAATTCTTTTCTATGTATTTAAAAGTGAGGAAAAAAGGAATCTTCGTATTTTTTCTTTTTACCTTTATTTTTTTAAGCGTCTTTTTTCTCTACAATCTGCCCCTGAAAGCCGTGCTCTATCCTGCGACTATATGTCTGCTCATAGGTGCCGTTATTCTGTTTTTAGATTATAAAAGAGCTTACAGAAAACATAAGCGACTTGATGAAATACAAAAGCTCAGCTCCGCTTTAATGGAGCATTTTCCGCCTTTCGAAACCCAGGACGATATAGACTATCAGAATATAATTGAATCTTTAAAGGAAGAGATAAAGGAACTCCAAACAAGAGCAGACCTGCATTATCAGGATACGGTCGATTATTATACCACCTGGGTGCATCAGATTAAAACGCCCATTGCTTCCATGCGTCTTACTTTGCAAAACGAGGACTCCGACGTAGCAAGGCAGATTTACGAGGATCTGTTCCGAATTGAGCAGTATGTTGAAATGGTAATGACCTTTTTGCGTATGGACTCAGACTCTACAGACTATGTTTTTAAAGATTACGACCTTGATGAAATTGTAAAGGGATGCGTAAAAAAGTTTGCGTCCCAGTTTATACGGAAAAAGATAAAACTTCAGTACGAGCCTTTAAATGTTAAGGTGCTCACCGATGAAAAATGGCTTTCCTTTGTAATAGAGCAGCTTTTATCAAACGCCGTAAAATACACTCCGTCCGGCGGAGATGTGACAATCGACATTGAAGAGCCTAAGATTCTCTGTATCAGGGATACAGGTATCGGAATAGCTCCGGAGGATTTACCACGTATCTTTGAAAAGGGATACACAGGCTACAACGGACGCAGCGATAAAAAAGCCAGCGGATTGGGTCTTTATTTATGCAAATGCATATGTGATAATTTAGGCCACAGTATAACGGCGAATTCTTCTCTTGACAGCGGAACTATTATAAGGATAGATCTTAATAAGCAGGAACTGAAAGTTGAATAAACATCTTACAAAAGTGTAAGAAACAAGCGGGGAAATGTAAGCCGATACTATGGAGGCGCCTTTCCCTTTTTTGCTACAATAGGGCTGCAAAAAAGAAAAGGAGGCAAAAGTCTATGAGTATTTTGGAAGTAGACGCACTTAAAAAAACATATACAACCCGCTTTGTCGGAAATAAAGTTGAGGCCCTGAAAAACGTATCCTTCAGAGTTGAAGAAGGGGAATACGTTGCAATTATGGGTGAATCGGGTTCAGGCAAAACAACCCTGCTCAACATCCTTGCGGCTCTTGATAAGCCCACAGGAGGCAGCGTAAGGCTTGACGGACACGATTTATCAAAAATAAAGGAATCTGCAATCGCTTCTTTCCGCCGCGATAACTTAGGCTTCGTCTTTCAGGATTTTAATCTTCTTGACACTTTTTCACTTGAAGATAATATATATCTTCCCCTTGTTCTTGCGGGAAAGAATCCTAATGAGATGAAAGAGAGAATAAAGCCTATAGCTGAAACTCTCGGAATAACTAATCTTCTTAAAAAGTATCCCTATGAGGTATCTGGCGGACAAAAGCAGCGCGCCGCTGTTGCGAGAGCGCTTATAACAAATCCGAGACTTGTCCTTGCCGATGAACCTACGGGAGCACTTGACTCAAAAGCCACCGATGAGCTTCTGGGACTTTTCGAAAAGATCAACGCTGCCGGACAAACGGTGCTTATGGTTACTCATTCCGTTAAAGCCGCAAGCCATGCGGGACGTGTGCTGTTCATAAAGGACGGAGAGGTATTCCATCAGATTTATAAAGGCGACAGCACCGAAAATGAATTCTACCAGAAGATTTCAGATACCCTTACTCTTCTTGCAACAGGCGGTGAGCGCAAATGAAAATAGGATTTTATGAAAAGCTTGCCTTTACGGGAATAAAGAAGAATAAAAAGCTTTATACCCCTTACATCTTAACCTGTATAGGCATGGTTATGATGACATATATCATTTCCTTTTTAACTTCCAGCGACACTATCAAAAATATGCGAGGCGGCTCTGAGATTCAGGGATTTCTCGGCATGGGATTCGGGGTAATGAGTGTTTTCTCTCTGATTTTCCTGTTCTATACAAACTCGTTTCTTCTCAGAAGAAGAAAAAAGGAATTCGGCCTTTACAATATCCTCGGTATGGGCAAGAAAAATCTTGCCATAGTTTTAATGTGGGAAAGCCTATTTATTGCGGTTATTTCCATTGTATGCGGTATTTTTGCAGGTATCGTCTTTTCAAAGCTTGCCGAGCTCTGCCTTATTAAAATTCTTGACGGAACAGCTCAGTTTGGAATGACCGTTAATATATCATCCATTTGGCAGACTGCATTGCTCTTTGCAGGAATTTTTCTTCTTATTTTCATTAACACTCTTCGTCAGATTCATCTTACAAATCCCATTGAACTGCTTCACAGCGAAAAAGCCGGCGAGAAGCCGCCTAAGGCTAACTGGATTTTGGCTTTGGCAGGTGCGGTAATCTTAGGCGGAGCCTATTATCTTGCTGTTTCCATAGAAAATCCAATAAGTGCTCTTACATGGTTTTTTGTAGCTGTTGTAATGGTAATTATCGCAACTTATCTTCTCTTTGTGGCAGGTTCAGTGGCTATTTGCAAAATACTTCAGAAAAACAAAAAGTATTATTACAAGACAAACCATTTTGTTTCCGTTTCTTCTATGATTTACCGTATGAAGCGAAACGGTGCGGGACTTGCTTCAATCTGTATTCTCTGTACTATGGTTCTCGTTATGGTTTCCTCTACCGTTTGCCTTTATATAGGCACTGAGGATAGCCTCCGCGTGAGGTATCCCAGACACATCAATATTCAGGTCAACGCTGAAAACTTTGAAGAAATCAGTTCAGAGAGACTTGAAACAATCCGCTCTATTGCTTTGGAGAAATCGGAAAAACAGGGGGGAGAGCCTAAAAATATTCTTGATTACCGCGTTGCCGCTCTTCCGGGATACGATGTTGCAGACGGTGTTGTCGATGTAAGCGATATAAATAACTTTACGGAATACTCTGATGTTTGGCAGATATTCATAGTACCTATTGAAGATTACAACCGTTTAATGGGTAAAAACGTAACCCTTGCAGAAGATGAAGCACTGATATACACAACTAAACTGGGAAAATATGATAATTCAACTATTGCCATCGGTGACGGCGAGCCTCTAAAAATAAAAGAAAAGGTTACCGATTTTGTTGATAACGGCGTTGACGCAATGCAGGTGTTCCCCAGTATGTGCATTTTTGTATCGGATTTCAGTGAAAAGGTAGAGCCCATTAAAGAGTATAAAAATAACAAGGGTGATTCAATCATCCAGTACAGTTGGTTTTACGCCTTTGACCTTGATTTGGATGATGATACACAAATCGCCCTTGAAAAGACACTCTCAAACGAAATGCTAACCGTTCAGAGAAAGGCTATAAGCGAAACAGGGGACAAAGATTTCTACATTTTATGTGAAGGAATATCGGCAGAAAGAGCAGGATTCTATGGCCTTTACGGCGGATTGTTCTTCCTTGGGGTTCTTCTCGGAATTGTCTTTATTTTTGCGGCGGTTCTAATTATCTACTATAAGCAGGTTTCTGAAGGCTATGAGGATCAGTCAAGGTTCGATATTATGCAGAAGGTGGGTATGACGAAAAAGGAAATAAGAAAGAGTATAAAATCT
>CAUDRD010000101.1 GCA_958451705.1 uncultured Oscillospiraceae bacterium | reverse complement strand
TTTCTTCTCTTTTCCCTTATGCACTGGCCCTGCTCCACTCCCCTGCTGACAGTGAAAAAAGAAACGGGCAGTGTTAAATGGACAGTGCTTTCCGCCCTCATCCCCACCGCCGCCGGATTTACAATCTGTTTTATATTTGCAAATATTGCAAAGCTGTTTGTTTAAAGCAGGGAAAGAAGAAAGCCCGGACTTAAAAGTCCGGGCTCATTAGTTTTATGTTCAGCTGTCAAAAAGAAATTACATAAGGCTTCTGTAAAGCTCTGCGATCTCTTCAACGCTTGTGTCACGGGGATTTCCGGGACGGCAGGCATCTGCATAAGCGGATTCGCTCAGGAACTGTACATCCTCTTCCTTTACAATATCTTTAAGGTCTGCGGGGATTCCCACATCCATTGAAAGCTGCTTTACAGCATTGCAGGCCGCTTTTCTCGCCTCGTCGAGAGTCATCTCGTCAACGCCCTCAACACCCATAGCCTTTGCAATATCTCTGTACTTCTCACCTGTGCAGGGAGCGTTGTACTCCATGATTGTGGGAAGAAGAATTGCGTTCGCAACACCGTGGGGAGTATCATAAACAGCGCCGAGGCTGTGTGCCATTGAGTGAACAATGCCAAGACCTACGTTTGAGAAGCCCTGACCGGCGATGTACTGAGCAAGAGCCATTCCCTCACGTCCCTCAGGAGTGTTTTCAACAGCGGCACGAAGATATTTTGAAATAAGCTCAATAGCCTTAAGGTGGAACATATCCGTCATTTCCCAGGCTGCCTTTGTTATGTAGCCTTCAATTGCATGGGTAAGGGCATCCATACCTGTTGCAGCGGTAAGTCCCTTAGGCATAGTGGACATCATATCGGGGTCAACAACGGCTACTTCGGGAATATCATGGGTATCGACACATACAAATTTACGCTTCTTCTCAACGTCTGTGATAACGTAGTTAATTGTAACCTCTGCGGCTGTTCCGGCTGTAGTAGGTACTGCGATTGTGAAAACAGCGTGGTTCTTTGTGGGAGCCACACCCTCAAGGCTGCGTACATCGGCAAACTCAGGGTTCTCGATTATAATGCCGATTGCCTTTGCTGTATCCATTGAGGAACCGCCGCCGATTGCAACGATGCAGTCAGCGCCGCTGTCTTTAAATGCGGCAACGCCTGTCTGTACATTTTCAATTGTGGGATTTGCCTTTATATCGCTGTAGATTTCATAATCAAAATTTGCTGCGTCCAAAAGGTCGGTAACCTTTTTTGTAACGCCGAATTTGAGAAGATCAGGGTCGGAGCAAACGAAAGTTTTTTTCATTCCTCTTGCAGTAAGCTCAGGAACAATGTTTTCAATTGCGCCTTTGCCGTGGTATGAAATTGTGTTAAGTACAATACGATTTGCCATAGTATATTCTCTCCTTCAAAATAATATTTTTTTAAGCGCACAGTCGTTTATTAAAAAAATATAAAATTTCTGCGCCATCTAAATTAAATAACTTCCAGCCGACTTTGTCTATAAATTAACAATGTAATTACTGACAAATATTTAGGGAGATTTTTATAACAATATCAGCAAACAAAAATTTCAAACGCAATGAAGTTTGCTTTATATTAAGAGAAAAAGCCGGAAAGATGCAAATCACGCTGCACTTTTCGGCTTATATCTATTTTGTATTAGTTAAAGAGATTTTTGAACCAGGCAACAATGCCTTTCTCCTGAGTTTCTTCCGATGCAACCGCTTTTGTTTCCTCCTTAGGAGCTGAAACCGCATCAGTTTTATAGGTAAAGACAACGGTCGAAGTCATGTCATCGGTACGCTTTGTAAAGATATCATACTCACTGCCGAAAACAAGCCATTCCTTCATTTTTCCCGCAAGGGATTCCGACTGTTCCTTGGAAATAGAGCCTGTTCCCACATATTTATCCGCCGTATCTAAAAGCGCTTCAATCTGCTCAACGCTGTCGCCGCTTGCAAGTTTTCCAAAGGTTTCGAGAAGCTCTTTGTTTTCATTCATGACATTGAGAATTTCATTAAGCTTCTTTAAGGTCTGGGGCAGGTTTTCAACGGACTTTTTAATTTCGGGATCATCCATCTGCTTTGCAAGGCTTTCAAAAATCGGCATTACATTCTCTAAATCCTGAGCCAGCTCTGTAACACTCGAAATACTTTCAGAAAGCTGAGGAAGCATTGCCAACAACTTTTGAAGGGCCGGGTCGCTCAAAGTTTTTGCAAGGGAATCCAGATCCGTATTGTTTAAGTCCGTAATAAGCTTATCTATCTTCTTAATGTTTTCATCGGTCATATAACCGCCTAAAACTTTAAGAAGCTTTTCGTTATCGTTATAAAGAGCCGACGCTTCGCTTACGGCGCTCATTATGTTTTCGATTTTATTTGAATCGCCGTAGAGAAGGTCGATAATTTTATTGACGTCAAGACCGTTCATAGCGGTTTCTATTTTCTCTATATCTGTAAGGACATCCTTTACGCTGTCTATGCTGTCGGTAAGTCCACCGTTGCCTAAAGTGCCGACCGATGAAAAAGGCATAACCGCAAACATTAAATTGCCCAGCTCAAATTTTTCCGTATAGGCGGTAATCGTATAGGTATCGGAATACATGGACTTATCTATTAAGCTTATATCGAGATCGGACAGGCCTAAGCTTTCGTCCATCCCGGGCACTCCGGCAAAAAATACAATCTGCTTTGCTCCGTCGCTTATGGCGCTGCCGTGGTCAATTGCAATATTGCTGAAAGTGTCCTCCGACATAATGGTTCCGCCGGCTATAAGCATTGGGCAGGTTATCTCGTACTCCTTGCCCTCAACGGTTACTTTCTTTTTAAGGCTGTTTTCGGCGGTTATCTGAATTTTCACATTTCCCTTTTGACCTGCAATTTCTTCAGCTGTCATCTCTTTACCTTCGAGAAAATACTTAATTGTAAACTTTACCGGAGGCTGCTGCTCGGTAACGCCGCTGTAATAAAGGTCAGTGGTATCCATATCCCAGTAAAGGTTTCCGTTTTCGATAACGGGAGTTGTAAGGGATTTTACATTTTTAATATCCGTAAGATTGCTCACATCCGTGACCCTTACCTGAGGGGTATCCGTATGAAGCCAGTCGGTGACATTTACTTTATAAACCGTTCCGTCGGCTTTTGTGTTTACATAAACAGTTTCGTCTTTTTTAACGTTTTGAGCCTTAGCGGTATATGTCTGCTGAACGTACTCTTCACTGCCAAGCTCCTGATTTAAAATCTGATTGTCGGTTACGGTTTCTTTTTGACAGCCTGCCGCAATGGGCAAAACAAGAATTACGGCAAGCAAAGCGCTTATACCCTTGATTAATTTATTTTTAAACATCGCTGCGTACCTTACCTTTCTTTATAAACTTACGTTTGCTTTTATTTTGCGGATTATCATTTCGCCAGCCGAAGGTGGTTTTGTTGATAAATCCTTCGCAGAGATAAAGCATTGGAGTAAGGAAAAATACAATTACAAGCATACTTACAATTGAACCTCTTGCAAGAAGCACGCATATTCCCTTTATAAGTGAGATATCGCATATGAGATACACTCCGAAGGTCGCCACAAAGAAAACAGACGCGCTTTGAAGTATGGAACGTTCGGCGGCGTTGGCGGCGTTGAGTATAGCCTCCTTTTTCGGCCTGCCAAGGTGAAGCTCTTCACGGAAACGGGTGGTTATTAAGATTGCGTAATCCACCGTTGCACCGAGCTGTACACAGTTAATAACCGTCGGCGAGACAAAGGAAATTTCCGTACCCATAATTGTAGCACAGGCAAGGTTAATCCAAATTGCAAACTCGATTGAAAGCACCAGTAAAATGGGAATTGAAAAAGACTTGAAGCAAAGGGCAATAAGAATAAATATAGCCACAACAGAAAGTATACTCGTTACAAGGAAATCCCTGTCGGTAGTAGTTATCAAATCCTTTGTCAAAGCTCCCTCGCCGGTTATAAGGGCATTTGGGTCATGGGCTTTAACAATTGCGTTCATCTGTTCAATCTGAGCGTTAAGCTCATCGCTTGCGGCGCCGTACTCCGAATTTACCATAATCATCTGCTTGCCGTCCTGCTTACAGATTTTAAGAATGTCTTCGGGAATAATGTCATCGGGAACGGCAGGACCTAAAACTGAGTTATACGCCAGAACAGAGGCAACTCCGTCAAGGTTCTCTATTTTCTTTTCCATCTGCATAAGCTCACCGGCAGGGATTGTGTCATCCACAATCAAAAACTGGGTAGAAGCCATATCGAAATCAGTTTTAAGCTTATTGAGGCCCTCAATGGATACTAAATTCTGTGGCAGCGCTTTATCCATGTTGTAATAAACATCCGCATTTTTCTGAACAAAATATGCGGGAATAAGCAGTACGACAAAAATCAGCGCTAATACTTTTTTATGTTTAAATACAAAGTCGTTGGTTCTGTTAAATTGAGGTATAAAATTGCGGTGTCTGTATTTATTGATATATTTTTCAAAGAGCAAAATCATGGCGGGAAGCACAAGGACAACCATAAGTATACCGAACACAACGCCCTTTGCCATGACAAAGCCTATGTCAAAGCCTAAGCGAAGCTGCATAAAGCACAGCGCCACAAAGCCGAAAATTGTTGTAAGGGAGCTTCCCGCAAGGGCCGTAAATGACTTTACAACTGCGCTTGCCATAGCGTCACGTCTGTCGTCATAAATACGCTTTTCTTCAATGTAACGATCCATAAGGAAAATTGAATAGTCCATAGTTACGCCAAGCTGAAGAATAGCCGCTATAGCCTGGGTGATAAAGGAAATTTCTCCCATAAATATGTTAGTGCCCATGTTGTAAAGTATCGCCATACCTAAAGCCACAAGTATTACAAGGGGCAAAATCCAAGACTCCATCATAAGGGACATTACTATAAGGGCTAAAGCTATCGCAAAGGCGATATATATTGGAGCCTGACTGTCGGTTAGTTCCTTTATATCCTCGGTAATTGCCGACATTCCGCTGATAAAGGTCTTTTCATTAATTAGCTTTTTTATCTCCTTAATGGCCTGCATAGTTTCGTTTGATGAACCTGAATGGGTAAACTGCACAAGCATCATAGTTTTGCTTTCGTCGGCAGAGTAAAATATCTGCTTTATTTCATCCGGTAAAATATCCGCCGGAACCTGGGTTCCCGCAAGGTCATCTATCCAGATTGCGGAGCTTACTGAGTCAATTTTTAAAACTTCCTCTTTTAAAGCGGCAGTATACTTTGCCGGCATATCCTCCACCACTACAATGGCCATACCTGCGCTGTTGAAGGTTTCATCAAGTATCTGTTCACCCTGCACCGATTCGAGATCCTCAGGCAGGTACGAGAGTATATCATAATTTACCCGGGTACATATAAAACCAAAAAGCGCCGGAATTAAAAGCACAAGAGCAATTATAAACACCGTTTTGGCGTGATATGTTTCCCATTTTGCTATTTTCTTTATCATATCTTCTGCATACGGTAGCCTTATACCGTTCCTTTCTTAATGCTGCGGCACTTCGCCGTTGTTCATTCTGTACTGCTCTACACCGTATATACTCATAGAGACAATATCGTAAAGATGTGGTTTTACCTCTTCAAGACTGTAAGGCTTTCCCCTGAGAATTGCATTACAGCAGGAAGAGACAATGAGATTAATATATAAATACATTTTTACGGAAATCTGTTTTTCGGGATAACCTCGCTTTTCAAAGTAAAAGAGTATTTTATCGTAAAGCTCCTTTATTGGACCCTCTCTGTTTTCTATTACCGCATTGACACAGACATGAACATTTTTATCTATAAGCAGCGTCAGAGTCTTGTTTTTTTCGAGAAAGTCTACAAGGAGATCGATGTATCCCCTTATGCATCTGCCTAAATCCTCGTCGTTATTTATTTCCGGAATTTCAATTTCAAAATGCATATAGTCGGCCGCTTTTTTTAATATCAGCTTTGAAATTAAATCTACCTTATCCTGAAAATAAAGGTAAAAAGTTCCTTTGGCAACGCCGACTTTTTTTACAATATCATCAATGGAAACTCTGCCTATCCCCTCCTTCTCAAACAATTCATATGCCGCAGAAATGAGGTTTGCATACTTTTCGTTTTTCTTTTGGGTAATCTTATCCATATTGCACCTCTTTTATCTTTTGACAAAAATTGACTAACAGTCATTTTTTAAAACCGGAAATTATTTTATCACAAAATGACCGTTAGTCAATCTCATATTTTAAGCTTTAACAATTTTTTTAAATTCCGTTCATTTTTCATCACAAGATGATTTTTCAGGGCTTATTTTGCTCTGAAAAACAGACAAAAATTGCTTTATAAACCATATTTTTTTGTAAAATAAATAAGACC
>CAUDRD010000100.1 GCA_958451705.1 uncultured Oscillospiraceae bacterium | reverse complement strand
CCTATGAACATAGATAAGCTCATAAAAATTATGGCTGTGAAAATAAGGCTTTTGAGTGGAAGTATGCTTTTTTATATAAAATTTATCGCTTTTTCTTATGGGAGTAACGGGCCAGCGGGACGGAAAATCGCTAACCGAAAAGAAATCTGCTGCGTGTGCGGAATTGGAATTTAATAAAACTAAAAGCTCTTCAGCATTTAAAAATTCATCCCTCATGCGGGCGATGATATCTTCTTCACAGAAAATGTATTTTTCATCCTCTTTTTCATGAAGCCTCAGTATTTTTTCAAATTCTTTGCCCATTTTTTCTGCTCCTTTTTAAGAGAATTTGCTATAATCGCAGGCAGGTTAATTTATTTTTCGCTGGGGATTGAGGTGAAAACCTGGAATATAGATTTAAACTACCCGCAGGAGGGTTAGTTTCCTGCTATGTAAGTTGATGTGCGGATTGGGTGCAGGTTTAACCTGCTCTCTATTAAACAAAATGCCTGCGAATAGGATTTACCTCAAACGCAGGCATTAATCTTTTATTTATGGAAAAATAGTGCGGCTTGGTACAGTTTGAACCCACTCGCAGACACTTATATTTTCTCGTTTCTGACAGTAAGTGTGCGAATTGGGTGCAGCGTCACGCCGCCAAACTCAGTTTGCCTTTTTCTCGGCTACGAAATCCACTCTTATATCGTCAAAGCCGGGTGACTTGATTGTGACAACGCCTTTGCCTGACTGTCCCTTTGTCTTTACCCAAAACGCAATATCTCCGCCGATAAGTGAAAGCTGCTTGGGTCCTATCACCTCAACTGCTCCCCTGACGGAAAGAGTTATTGAGTTGCTCGCAAAGGGAAGACGGTTTCCGTTCTGGTCAACGGCAGTAATCTGTACCCTTGAAACGTCATAGGTTTCATCCTCGCAGAGCATAAGCTTATCTGCATCGACCTTCAATTTTTCCTTTGCAACGGCAGTCTTGATAACCGTCTTTACAAGCATTCCGTCCTTGTATCCCTCAAAGCGGTAGGAAACCTGCTCGTCGCCCCAGTCACCTACATATTTTTCGATTATATTTACAAGCCTGCCTATGCCGATGCCTCCCGCAACCATTCCGAGACCTGCAAGAGCAAAATACTGAACGGGAATATTTGTTCCCTTTTTGCAGCCTTCAATAAGAGCCGGCTTTATTAGCTTTACCGCCGCCTTATTGAGCTTTTCATCCTTTTCGAGAACGTCTCCGATAAAGTCATCGGCAAAAATCGGCGGATGAGGAAGATTGGGGAACCGCTTGCGATTGGGATAAGCGGTGCTTACATAAACTCCGTTTTTATAGAGCTTTACATAATCGCAGTTTGTGAAAACGTAAATCTGACCTTTCTGGCTTGCTGGATGTTCACCGATATCCATTGAAGAGGATACCTCCATTACAGTGTGGTCATCCTGCTGTGAAGCGTAAACGGAAGCTGCAAGCTTCGGAACACGGAACATATCCGTAACGCCATGATAGCAGATTCTGTCGCCGCTGCCGAAATCCTTATGGGTATTGTAGTCAGCCATGCACCAGCCGATTGCACCGGAGGTTCTGCCGCTGCCGTATGCCTTATTGAGAACTCTTGCATGACGAAGAGCGTGCTCCACCCTTACATCCTCTTTATCAAAGCTCTTTGTGGGATACATATGGCCGTTGTGCTCCGTTACAAGATAGGGAGCTGAGAAGCCCGCAACAATTTCGGGAGGCAGAAGAACCACTTTTCCGCCGCTGTGGATAAAGTCGTTATATGTATATACGTCCTCAAGAAGATGGCTTCTGGGGAAGTTTCTTACGCCGCCGGTCTGACGGGTATCATCGAGGGAATGTGCAAGGGCGTTTGTCTTAGTGTAAAGCTCGTCGCAGTCCTGACCCTCGTTAACTCTTACGCCCCAAAGGATTACGCTTGGGTGGTTTCTGTCACGGATAATCATGCGTTTGATATTATCAAGACAGTTTTCACGCCACTCGCCTTCGCCGGTAAACTGCCAGCTGGGCATCTCGGTAAAGACCAGAAGTCCGATTTCGTCACAGCGGTTGAGGAAGTGAATGGAATCGGGATAATGTGAAGTTCTTACAAGGTTGCAGCCGAGTTTGAATTTAAGCAAATCGGCGTCGCTTTCCTGTGCAGATTTCGGCATTGCATAACCCACATAAGGGTAGCTTTGATGACGGTTAAGTCCTCTGATTTTAATTTTCTTTCCGTTGAGATAGAATCCGTCTTTGCGGAACTGAGCTTCACGGAAACCGAAACGAACCTGAGTTTCATCCTGTCCGCCGTTAAGTACGATTTTTAAAGTGTAAAGCTTCGGGTTAGCTATATCCCACGGAATGGCATTTTCTGCACGCCATTTTACTTTTATAACTTTTCCCTCAAAGGCGAATTTCTTCGTCTTTACGGTTTCTTCGCCGTCCATAAGGAAAAGCTCCATTGTACCCTTAGTGCTCTCTGAAAAGCTGATGTCTGCGTCAATAAGCTTATTGGGCATATCGGCGTACTTTGTGCGCACAAATACGTTTTCGATATAAGTTTCACTTACTTCTTCAAGCCATACCTCTCTGTATATTCCGCCGTAGCAAAGGTAGTCTACAACTCTTCCGAAAGGCGGAATTTCGGGACGCTCCGTAGAATCGAGTACTACGGTGATTAGATTTTCTCCCTTTACGGCAGTATCGGTAATATCAAAGGTAAATGGGGTATATCCGCCCTTGTGCTCACCGATAAACTTTCCATTAAGGTAGACCTTTGAATAGTTTGCGGCTCCTTCAAAGTGAAGCAAATACCTTTTGCCTTTTTGCGATTTTAAAGTAAATGTCTTTTTGTAGCAGCTTACAAACTGATAATCTCTTTCGTCAAAATAGTTGAAGGGAAGCTCCTTGTTTGTGTGGGGAATCTGCACCGTTTCAAAGGATGAGTAATCGTAATCGTGTTTCAGATATTCCTCTTTAAAATCAGGGGTATACTTCCAGTCAAAGTTTAAATGCTGTACCTTTCGCATTATTCTGTTTCCTTCCTTTCCTTTACATAGTAAAGTCTTGAGTCGTTGTCAAGCATCAGTCTTGTATCCCTGTTGAACCCGCTCAGAGCATAACACTGTTTGGGTCTGAAGCCGGCGTACATCAGTCCAGCGCCGCTTACGGTAAACTCCTCTTTCTCAGTAGGCATACGGAAACGGTCAACGATAAAGTCGTAAACCTTTCCGTCCTCTAAATCAAATTTAAAAAGAGGCGTTCCGTTTAACACTTCGCCAAGGGCACGAAGATTAAAGCCCTGAACTCTCGCTTTTAAATCATAAATTGTATCCTCATTAAGTGAGGCAAATTTAACTATATCCTGGCCGCCGTTGGGCTGTATTCTGTTCTGGAAGAAGCCGAGTATCGCTTCCCTCTTATCCTCAGAAGTCACCTGCCAGCAGAACTTATTATCCTTGAAACAGTCACCGATTCTTGTAAATTCACCGAACTGCAAAAGCTTGCGGTGTTCCTTATAGAAAGCAATTTGCTTTTTTGCAACTGCCTTTTCAAAAGGTGTAAGAGCAGTTACATCCATTTCATATCCCGTAAGGCCGAAAGCTGCTACGTTAAAACGGTGCTCAAAAGATGAGGGACGCAGACTCGCAAAGCTTGGTGAGCAGGAAACGTGCATTGTCATTACGGACTGGGGATAACCGTAAGATGTTCCGCTCTGAATATGCATACGGTCAAGGGCGTCGGTATTGTCACTTGTCCAGCACTGAGGCATATAGCAGAACATACCTAAATCAAACCTGTTGCCGCCGCTTGAGCAGGATTCGAAAAGAATATGGGGAAAACGGCCTGTCAATACGTCAAGTATTTCATATAATCCGAGAATATATCTATGAAAATACTCGCCGTTATTAAAGTTTTCACTAAGGGAGAAAACATCGGAAAAATGGCGGTTCATATCCCACTTAATGTACTGGATATTTCCCATTTTGAAAACGTCGGTCATGGCGTCGATTATAAAATCCCTTACGTCACGGCGGGTAAGGTCGAGATAATACTGGTTTCTTCCCTCGCTGGTCTCATATTTTGAGGTCTGCATTGCCCAGTCGGGATGCGCTCTGAAAAGGTCACTGTCACGGCTTATCATCTCAGGCTCAACCCATAAACCGAACATAAGACCCAGGTCGTTTATCTTCTTTGAAAGTCCCGCGATGCCTGAGGGAAGCTTCTTTTTATTTACATACCAATCACCGAGAGAGGTTTTATCGTTGTTTCTCTTACCGAACCAGCCGTCGTCAAGGACGAAGAGTTCGGCGCCTATTTCTTTTGCGGATTTTGCTATTGAAACAATTTTCTTTTCGTTAAAATAAAAATAGGTTGCCTCCCAGTTATTTACAAGTACAGGGCGCTCCTTATATTTCCACTCTCCTCTTACTATGTTTTCCTTTACGAAGCGGTGCATATTATGGCTCATGCCGTTAAGACCCTCAAAGCTGAATGTCATAACTGATTCGGGAGCATCAAAACTTTCTCCGGGAGCTATTTCCCAGCGAAACTCGAAGGGATTTATACCGTTCTGCACTCTCACAATACCGTGGGGAGAAACCTCCGCCTTCGCAATATGGTTGCCCGAATAAACAAGGTTAAAGCCGTAACATTCGCCATTTTCCTCTGTACAGGAATCCTTCTTGATAATAAAGAAGGGATTGTGTCTGTTGGAGCTGCCGCCTGTTATTGAACCTACGGAAAATTCACCTTGGCTGAGCTTCTTTTCGTGCTTATAGCGTTCTCTTGCCCAGGTTCCGTCAAAGGTTACCATTGTGTACTCAGCCGGAGGAAGATCTATTTGAGCACTCATGATGTTTGTGAGAGTCACCTTTTCCTTTCCGGAGTTAACAACTCTTACACTTCTTGTTATCACATCGGCATCTTCAAATACAGTGTAGAAGAGATTGAGGAACACTCCTATAGCTTTATCTTCAAGTACAACTGTCAAAGTCTGAGATTCACCGTAGGAAGAGGGAAGTCCATTAAGAGTCGGCTTTACGTTTGTAACATCAGCCTTTACGAATTTAAAATCTGTTGTAAAGCAGCCATCAGGTGTCTGCATTGAAATAGCCGGTGAACGATAATCGCCTTTGCCGTAGGATGAGTATTCAAGGGCAATGTGGTCAAGTGAGAAATTACCTGTCTCCCTTGAATATGCGGTGGAGTTACTGAAACCTACTGCGTGTTTATCATATATAAAGGAATAATCCTCGCACTGTGGAATTTTCCTTCCGTAATAAACAGACTCCAGCTGTCCGGATTCCAGCACACGCAGAATATAGCTTGTCCTTTTAGTTGAAAGGTGGAACACATTTTTTTCTGTAACTTTAATCATATTTTCCTCCGAAATAAAAAAATTCTTTTCGACGTTAAGGAGTTTCTTAAAAACGCCCTTTCACTTATGCAAAATTCACTAATGAGATTATAACATTTAGGAAAATCTTGTCAACAAATACGGAGATTGTTGATTGTATATCTAAAGCAATAAATAATATAAAATTATGTAGCTTGTCGATAAAGTCATTTTATTGTCAGAACAATTCAAGGCGCTGTTTCGTGCAACTAAGCAGTGCTGAGAAAAGTATTGTATTATCAAGTTTTTTCTTTACAATCCCTCAGTCAAAGCTTACGCTTTGACAGCTCCCTTTACACAAGGGAGCCGATTTTTTGTGCTAAATTTAAGGTTTTTCTACAGTCTCATTATGTTTTGTCATTTTTGAAATTTTTTCTACATACTTAGAGCAGTGTAACACTGTACCCATGCCGCACACACTCCGAGTAACCAAGTGGTATATCTGCATACGTCTAAAGTTATCCAAAGCCTTAAGCGCAGAAATTTATAGCTATTTGTTACTGTCGGTCGGTGTATAACTTGGGTGCAGCGTTACACTGATGCGATTTGCTTTAGGCTCAGTCTGCTTCGAGACATTTGAAAAATTCCTCTGAACTTTTGCCGTGAGCACGGTTAAATCTGCCAAGCGAATAGAGACTGCTTTCTCCCCGCTTAATATAGTTTATCTTTTCACGGCAGGTAAATACCGCCTTAAATCCCATGCCTTTGACTATTTCCACTGTTTCATCGCTGAAGGCTCCGAAGGGAAAAACCATTGTGTCCGGTTTTCTGCCAGTATGCTCATAAAGCAGATTCTGAAGCTTTTCAATGTCCGTCTTTACAACAGCCTCGTAATGCTGTAGGCTTTCCCCGGATTTTCGCATACAGCCCTTTCGGCCTTTATCGCCTGTGTGCAAATCATAGGTGTGGTTCTGAAGCTCAACTCTCGGATTTTTGCTCAGCTTCTCTATCTGAGGCCAGCTCAGATGGGAGTAGTCC
>CAUDRD010000099.1 GCA_958451705.1 uncultured Oscillospiraceae bacterium | reverse complement strand
AATAACCGCATATTTCAGTGACGATTTTAATTTATTGGAAAAGGTGACTTTTAGCGGAAAAGAAAAAGTTTACGGAAAAGTTGAATATCTTATAATTCAGGCTGAAATAAATATGGAGTTTAATCTGAATTGTGTATATGAGAGGTAGAGAAAAAAGGAAGTTTTAGGAAACCGAGGAATTATAATACAGATTACTTTTAACGGTATCTTTAGATGTTAAAATAAATTTTCATTTTACCGATTAATTTTTTGGCAGCATAACAAATTATATATTATAAACATTAAAGCCTTTCGTTGGTTCTTGTAATCTTAATTTCAGAAAAGAAAAAGGTCTGAACGTAATTTGCGTTCAGACCTTTTTGGAGCTACTGGCCGGATTCGAACCGGCGACCTGCTGATTACGAATCAGCTGCTCTGCCAACTGAGCCACAGTAGCACAGCGGTTACAAGTACCGCATAACATTATAAATAATCTCAGGCTAATTTGCAAGGGATTTTTGCTTTTTTGTACCCTATTTAATATGCATATAAGGATATGGAGTGCGGAGAAATGAGGCAAGGTTAAATTTAAGCCGGCAGAGTTACAGTTATTGTAAGGGAACTGCCGTCTTTTGAGGAGGCGGTAATTTTTCCTTTATGGGAGGTGACAATAGCTTTTGCCACTGAAAGACCTATGCCGTAGCCTCCTGTTTCCGAGTTGCGTGATTTGTCCCCTCTGTAGAAACGGTCGAAAAGGCGGTCGAGGTTTTTGGTGTCAACGTTTTGAGCTGTGTTATATACTTTGAGACAAATATTTTTATTCTGTTTTTGAAGACTTATAGAGATGTTACCGCCGTCTGGGGAGTATTTAAGAGCGTTGTCAAGGAGAATTGACACAAGCTGGCCTATGGCTTTTTCGTTTCCGCAAAAAGATAGCATGGGCTCAATATTTGCTGAAAAGTTTTTATTTTGGGTCTTGGCAGGTGCTTGGAAGGACTGTGCCGTTTCGCTTACAACGTCCGAAAGGGGGAAGTCTATCATTTTTTGTATTCCCTTTCCCTCCTCCATGCGTGAAAGAAGAGTAAGGTCTTCCGTCAAAGATGTAAGCCTTTTTACCTGGGTCTGTATGTCTTTTAGCCACTCGTTTTCGCCGTAATCCATTTCCAGTATTTCAGCATCTGCGTCGATTATTGTGAGGGGCGTTTTTATTTCGTGACCGGCGTCCGTTATAAACTGTTTTTGCTTTTCGTAGCTGTCGGAAATGGGCTTTACAATTTTTTCAGAAAGCAAAATCATAAGTATAAATACTGCCAGCATACCGAAAAAGGAAACTCCTATACTTGTAAAGAGGAATGAACGGGAAGTTGAAATTCCACGGTAGCAGTCAAGAAATATCACCCTTGTTTCGTCACCTGATACCTGTTTTTTAAATCTGTAATTTCCGATAAATCCCTCATCCTTTGATTTTTCCATTGCTTCCTGAGCGTATTCCATAGCTTCTGACGTGTCAACTGCGGCAATTTTTCCTGTATCTACCGATATAACGGAACCGCTGTTGTCCAAAAGCACGGAAAAGTAGCGGGATTCATAGGGAACCTCAGGAGAACGGAAATCATGGTCGGGGAAGATTTTTCCTCCCGGAGGATTTTCAGCTTTTGGGAAAACACCGTCGTTTTCCGCTAAAATCTTGAGAATACTGTCGGCGTCTCTGATAACCCCTATATAGTTCATAAGGTTAATAGTGCCTGCAATTACAAAAAGCACCGTGAAGAGAGAAACCATTGAAACGGCAATAAGCTTTATTCTCAGCTTTTTAATCATTTTATTTCCTCCAAAGAATAACCGGCATTTCTTGCAGCTTTAATTTGAACGTTTGCCCCTAAAGCGGAAAGCTTTTTTCTAAGGTATGAAATGTAGACCCATACAACGCTTATATCCGCTTCGCTGTCGTATCCCCAGATTTTTTCCATAAACCTCTCCGTTGAAATAAGGCATCCGGCGCTTCGCATTAGCATTTCAAGCATCTGAAATTCTTTATTGGCAAGGCGGAAGCTTCCCCCGGGAGAAGAAAGCTCAAAGGTAGCGGTGTTAAGGGAAATATTGCCCATAGTCAATATACTTGTAGTTTGGACTGCTGAGGTTCTGGTCATGGCTCGGATTCGTGCTAAAAGCTCACGGGTATTAAAGGGCTTTGTAAGGTAATCGTTGGCGCCGCTGTCAAGGCCCAGTACTTTGTCGTCAATTTCAGATTTTGCAGTTAGCATTAGCACAGGTATATTGTTGCCCCTTTCCCTTAATTTTTTAAGTACGGTAATTCCGTCCATTTTCGGCATCATAACGTCGAGAATAAGTCCGTCGTATGTGTCGGATTCAAGATACTCGAGGGCTTCCAAACCGTCATAAACCGCATCTGCGGAATAATTATTCCTCTGGAGAATTGCTATTATCGCCTTCGAGAGGGATTTTTCATCTTCTGCAAGGAGCAGTCTCATAAAATCACCTTACTTTAAGAGGTCTTTGTTTTTATACATTAAATATATCAGCTGTACTTTAACTGAAACTAAAAAATTAAGAAATAGATTTTACATTATTATATACCATTTAAGGGAAAATGCTGAATACGGAAAAAATAAAAAACATTTAAAACTTTAAAGTTAATTTAGGGTACGCAGTTTAAAATCAGTGTCATAAAGGAGGAATAGCCATGAAGTATCAAAACGTTTTTAAACGTTATGAACTTAAATATATGCTTACAAAAGAGCAAAAGGAAAAAATTTTAAAAGTCATGGAGCCTTACATGGCAATTGATAAATACGGACGCACAACAATAAGAAATATATATTTTGATACCGATAATTTCCGGCTTATACGCCGTTCTCTGGAAAGACCCCTTTACAAGGAAAAACTCAGGCTCAGAAGCTACGGAGCTGCCGGAGCGGAGGATCCCACTTTTGTGGAGCTTAAAAAGAAATATAAATCTGTTGTGTATAAAAGAAGAATTGTCCTTCCCCGTGAACAGGCAATGGAATGTCTTTGCACCGGCGAGGATTTTCCCGTACACTCTCAAATTGCTCAGGAGATAGATTATTTCCGGGACTATTACCAATCCCTTAAGCCTGCCGTTTTTCTCTCCTATGAGCGTGAGGCTTATTATTCCCGTGACGGGGGAGATTTCAGAGTGACCTTTGATGAAAATATCCTTTTCAGACAAAACGCACTTTCCCTTGGGGAGAAGGCTTATGGCACTCCGGTGCTTGAGCCGGGAAAGGTTCTCATGGAGATAAAAACTTCGGGAGCCGTTCCCCTTTGGATGACCCGTTTTCTCTCTCACGAGCACATATTCAAAACTTCATTTTCAAAATACGGAACAGCTTATAAAACAATTATTTCGGGAGGTCTCAAGGATGCTTGAAAATATCTTTAAAGGAATTTTTGATACAGGTTTAACCGATGTAATATCGGTTAGCAATTTTTTAATCTGCGTAGGCGGCGCACTGGTTGTAGGTCTTATAATTGCCGCACTGTACGCATTTAAAACACGGTGTACAAAAAGTTTTGCGGCAACGCTGGCGCTTCTTCCGGCAGTGGTATGCGTTGTAATTATGATGGTAAACGGAAACGTGGGGGCCGGAGTTGCTGTTGCGGGAGCTTTCAGCCTCGTAAGGTTTCGCTCCGTACCGGGAACTGCCCGTGAAATAGGAGCGATTTTTCTCGCAATGGGAGCGGGTCTTATTTGCGGAATGGGATATATAGCTTATGCGGTTTTGTTTTCAGTCGTACTGAGCGTTGTAAGCGTTATTTACAGTTGTTTTGACTTCGGTACAGGAAAAAAATCGGCTCTTTATAAAACTCTTCATATCACAATTCCCGAAGATCTCGATTATACAGGTGTCTTTGAAGATTTGCTTAATGAATATGCTTCAAAATGGGAGCTTGTACAGGTTAAAACCACAAACATGGGCAGCCTGTTCAGATTAACTTACAATCTTACCCTTCGCACTGGTGCAAAGGAAAAAGAGTTTATTGATAAGCTTCGCTGCCGAAACGGTAATCTCGAAATAAGCGTCTCTAAACAGGAGACAAATGTTTACGAGCTTTAAGGAGTTGATAAGATGAAAAAGATCAAGATATTTGTCTTTCTTATGGCGGTGATGATAATGCTGTCCGGCTGCACAGGGAACGCCGATTTGGAGCCTTCTGAGACGGCTTCATCAGCCGCACAAACCGATATGTCCGATATGTTTACCGATAGGGATATGGAAATAGGCTATGATGAGTCAACGGCAGTGTCGGTTTCCCTCAGCGGCGATACTGCGTCCTGCGATTCCGATTCGGTACAGATTTCAGGGTCCACTGTCACCATTGCAGTAGAAGGCACCTATATTCTTTCAGGTACTCTTAATAACGGCATGATAATAGTAAGTGTAGACGATGCGGCAAAAGTGCAGCTTGTTCTAAGCGGTGCTAATATTACAAGCGAAAGTTCGGCTGCTATATATGTTTCTCAGGGAGATAAGGTGTTTATAACAACTGCCGCCAATACGGAAAACACTCTTTCAAACGGCGGACAGTACAGTGCTATTGACGAAAACAATATAGACAGTGTGATTTTTGCAAAATCAGACCTCACCCTTAACGGAGCGGGAACTTTAAATGTAAATGCTAAAGCAGGTCACGGAATAGTGTCTAAAGACGATTTGGCTCTTACAAGCGGAACTTATAATATAACAGCTGCAAGCCATGCTCTTTCGGGAAAGGACAGCGTGAGAATTGCAGCGGGAACATTTAATATCACTTCCGGTAAGGACGGAATCCATGCAGAAAATGCAGATGATGAAAGTTTAGGCTTTGTGTATATTGCGGACGGCACGTTTAATATCAATTCCGCCGGAGACGCAGTTAGCGCCGAAAACTACATGCAGATAAACGGCGGAGAATATACTCTAACGGCCGGAGGAGGCAGCGAAAACGGCGAGAGCCATCAGGACAGTATGCAGCCCTTTGGCAGACCCGGTGAATCAAGTTCTAATTCCGCTACTGATGAAACTGACGATACAGCCAGCATGAAAGGATTAAAAGCCGGAGGAGATTTGCTTCTTTACGGAGGAACCTTTAACATTAATTCTGCCGATGACGGTATTCATTCAAATTCAAATATAAAGATAAACGGCGGGAATTACACTATAGCTACAGGCGATGACGGAGTGCACGCTGATTCAAATGTTTCGATTACGGATTG
This sequence comes from uncultured Oscillospiraceae bacterium, assembly GCA_958451705.1. GTDB lineage: Bacteria > Bacillota > Clostridia > Oscillospirales > Acutalibacteraceae > UMGS263. The sequence goes on along the minus strand of CAUDRD010000099.1, from coordinate 1,180 downwards.
CACAATGAATATCACCGAAAGCTATGAGGGTATTGAAGGATTAAATATAGATATATCCGGCGGAGACATAACTCTTAAATCCTCTGACGACGGATTAAATGCAGCGGGAGGAAACGATGAAAGCGGTTTTGCAGGTCCCCGTACTCCCGACAGTTTTTCTGAAACTTCAGATTCCGATATGTATATTAAAATATCCGGCGGTACTTTAAATATAGACGCTTCCGGTGACGGAATAGATTCAAACGGCAGTCTGGAGGTTTCAGGCGGCAAGGTGGTTCTGTCAGGTCCCGATAACGGCGGAAACGGTGCACTGGATTACAATTCTGAAGCGGTCATAACCGGAGGTGTTTTTGTTGCCACAGGAGCATCTCAAATGGCTCAGAATTTTTCCTCTTCTTCTACCCAGGGCACTATGATGGTAACGGTTAACTCCCAGCAGGCGGGAAGTACCGTAACTTTAAAGGACAGCAGCGGTGATGAGATTATCTCTTGGAAAGCCGAAAAGGCTTATGATTCAGTAATTATAAGCTGTCCCGAAATAACGGAAGGCTCAGAGTATACCCTTGTTGCAGGCAGCAGTACAACTCAGATAACTATGGATAGTCTTGTTTATGGTTCCTCTTCGGGTATGGGAGGGGGAATGCCCGGCGGAGGCCGTGGTGCAGAACCCGGCGGAGAAGGCCACGGCAGTATGGGCGGAAGACTGTAAAGCTTCCCCCGTACCTTAAGTCCGTTTATATAGATTTAATCAGAAAGCCCGGAATTAATCCGGGCTTTCTGCTTTTACAAAGCTGAGGTTTAATATTTATTTTAGTCAAAATTAAAGTTTTGTAGTTTTAACAAAGGACAGAATAACTTGATTATAAAAGATTTTAAAAAAAGCGTTCCCTTGGGGAGATTGCGGTAAAATAACATAATTATTGAAGTATAGCTTTTGACTGTATTAAGAAAAAGTAAATAACGTTATATGGATATACTTATTGAATACTGCGTATTTGCAAAAATTAAATTTAAATCATTTTAAGACGAAACATCATAATGAGCAGGAGCATTAAATAGAAAAGATTTAATGTTCCCGGCTTTTTAGTGAGGGAAAAATAAAATTAAAAAAAGTATTGACTTTTTCGGAAAAACGGGTATAATAGTCTCTGTTGTCAAAACATTGCGGAATTGTGTAAGG
>CAUDRD010000098.1 GCA_958451705.1 uncultured Oscillospiraceae bacterium | reverse complement strand
CAATTTTAGAAAGATACGCAAGCATCTCTTCTTCAGTATCGCCGTATTTCAGTGATAGACGATAAATGAAATCGAGTCTTTCTTCTATTTCTTCCAGTTCTTCAGGGTTATAATCAATTTGTGATAGAAAATCGCTTAAATCGTTCTTCAATTCTCCGAGGGAATAAAGATTTTCCCTGAACTGTACGAGAAAATCCTGAATTTCGCCAAAGTAAGGCTGTATACCTTCAAGACGGTTAAGAGCATCAGCCATAAGCGAAAATGTTCCCTGGACTCCTGCGGATTCATCTCCGTTTATGCAATTATAAGCGTTGTCTAAAGCGGAAGCAATTTTTTCTGAGTTTAAAATTGCGTTTTTCCTTTTTGTGAGCTGTTCTCTTTCGCCGATTTTTAAATCAGCCTGGGTAAGTTCTTCTATTTGAAATCTCCAAAGCTCTTCGGATTCCTCTTTTGCCTCTGCTTCTTCCTTTAAGGCAATTAATTTTCTTCTTACTTTTTTAAGTTTAGTAAACTCTTCTTTATATGTGTTCAGTTCATCGGAAATCCCGGCCATTGCGTCAATAAAACCGCAATGAGTTGAAGAATCAAACAGCACCTGGTTATCGTGCTGTCCGTGTATATTTATTAAATTAACGGCTATTTTTCTAAGCATGGCAGCGGTAATAGGCATACCGTTAATTTTGCACACGCTTCTGCCATCTACAGAAATAGTACGCTGTATCAAACATTCGTCAACAAAACCGGAAGGGTCAAATCCGGCTTGAGCAATAGCATCAATAGCCCCTTGGCCTATTTTATCAAACAGAGCGACAACTTTCGCCTGCTTCGCACCTCTTCGTATAAGATCTCTTGAAGAGCGTTCTCCAAGAATCATATTAATGGAGTCTATAATTATAGATTTACCGGCGCCTGTTTCACCGGTCAACACGTTAAAGCCACCCTCAAAATCGATGGTAGCTTTTTCGATAACGGCAATATTTTCAATACTTAAGCTTTTCAGCATAAAAAATAAACCCCTTAACCGTTAATTAACTTAGTGATACTCTTTTTAAGAGCGGCGGCCTTTTCGTTATCGGTGCACAAAACGAAAATGGTATCGTCTCCTGCCAAAGTACCTACAACACCATCCCAGTGCATTGCATCAATTCCTGCACATGCTGCCGGCGCCATACCGGAATAACATTTAATTTAGCAGATATTTCCTGCATAATTAATTGAAATAACAGATTCCTTAAATATGGCATGAAATTTAGCACTGTGGTCAGTTGCGGTAGACTTGTTGAGCGAATAACAATACTGACCCGACGAATTCATAGTTTTAACAAGGCGCAATTCCTTAATATCACGGGATATAGTTGCCTGTGTTACATCAAATCCGTTTTCCGAGAGCTTTTCCAAAAGCTCATCCTGAGTTGTAATATTATACTTTTCAATAATCTCCAAGATTAATGCATGACGTTTTCTTTTCAAGTTAGACCCTCCGTTCTGCAAGCTTTTTATTCAAAATATCGATGAAAGTATCTGACTTTATCCTGATAAGCTGGGCATAGTCGGTGGCTCTTTCAATGGATACTTTATAATTGCTGTCAAGTTTTATTGCTTCTTCACCGTCACAGGAAAAGAAAAAATCATCACAGCAGGATTCATCCGGCTGCACTAAAAGTTTGGAATCCGGTCTAAAAATCAGGGATCTGGCGAAAAGAGAATGAGTGCAAATAGGAGTAAGTAGAATACTTTCTATGACCGGATCTACAACAGGACCTCCTGCTGAAAGACAGTATGCAGTTGAACCTGTAGGCGTAGAAATAATCAGGCCGTCTGCAAGATAATTGTTTACCAGATTACCGTCACAATAAACTTTTGTTTTAATCATTTTCAGCTGAGAGCCTCTTGAAAAAACTGCGTCGTTTATGGCGTAAAAAGTACCGTTAAAATCGTTATCGGAATTAATGGTAACTTTAAGCATCATTCGGTTATCTATTTTAAATTCGCCGTCTATAAGCTTCGCTAAAAGCTCAAGCTCATGCTTTTCGAGCCCCGCCATATATCCCAATGTACCTGCATTAATTCCCAAAACAGGTTTGCCAAATTTTGCCGCTTCTTTTGCACAGCGTAAAATTGTACCGTCTCCTCCTACGGCGATTATTGCGGAGCACTCTCTCATAATATCGGTATTTGATAAAAAAACAGCCTTTTCTAATTTACCGAATTCTTTTTTGTTTTCTTCTGGAAGAAAAACAGTTGCTCCAAGCTCAAACAATTTTTCACAAACGGCAAAAGCAACCTGCTCGGCATTTCTTTTTGTTAAATTTGGTATAACTGCAAACTTATTCATTTGTGTCACTACCTGTATTGTTTTTGTCAAGAGTACTGTGTGACTCTTCTACAATCCTTTTAATCATTTCTGAATCAACTTTACAAACAGCGTTTTCCGTCTTTTTTATGTAAAGTAAATACTCAATATTTCCCTCCGGACCTTTTACCGGAGAAAAATCAAGATTCAAAACTGAAAATCCGTTATCAGAAGCATAGCTGATAACATTTTCTATTACTTCTATATGAGTGGCTCTTTCCCGAACTACCCCTTTTTTGCCGACTTTATCTTTTCCGGCTTCAAACTGAGGTTTCACGAGACAAACACATTCGCCGTCCATTTTAAGAAGAGGCATAAGAGCAGGAAAAATGAGCTTTAAAGAAATGAAAGATACATCTATGCTTGCAAAATCTATTTCTTCAGGTATCTGTTCACGGGTAACATACCTAAAATTTGTCCTTTCAAGATTAACTACTCGTGAATCTGAGCGAAGTTTCCAGGCAAGCTGTCCGTAACCAACGTCAATAGAATACACCTTTACGGCTCCGTTTTGCAGCATGCAATCAGTAAAACCTCCGGTGGAAGCGCCGATATCCATGCATATTTTTTTGTCTAAAGTTATCGGAAAAACCTGCATGGCTTTTTCAAGCTTTAAGCCCCCACGGCTCACATATGGCAATGTGTTTCCCCTAAGCTCAATTTTATCACTGCTGTTTACAGTAACTCCTGGTTTTATAGCCTTCATTCCGTTAACATAAATTTGGCCGGCCATAATTAGAGCTTTTGCCTTTTCGCGGCTTTCCGATATTCCCAATTCAAAAACTGCTGAATCAAGCCTGATTTTATTGCTCAAATTTCTTTACACTCCCAAATATTTTATCGGCCATGCCTCTGCTATCAAGCTGATATTTTTTCAGCAGAGAATTTACCGATGCGTGTTTAACAAACTGATCGTCGATTGCTGTAATATTATAGCTTCCTTTATAATTGTTTTCAAGAAGGTGAAGTGCGAAACGCTCTGCAACGCCGCCGTTTTTAATTCCTTCTTCAAAGAAAAATATGTGTTCGCAGTTTAAAACACTGCGGTAAGCTTCACCGCTTATTGGATGAATCTTGTTAAGTTTTAAAATTTTGACGGGCATTTCATGTTCGGCAGCTAAAATTTCAGCCGCTTCGCAGGCATTTGCAAAAATGCGGCCATAGGTTACAATGGCAATTTTAGCATCATCAGAGCCAAATAAATCAAAATCAATACTCTTCGGCTTATACTTTTCTTCAAGAGGATGCTCAGAGCCTCTCGGGTATCTGACAACACATACTCCGGGTACATTGTAAAAAGCCTCATCAAGAACATTTTTGAGTCCGTAATAAGTTGAGGGAGAAAAGATTGTAATACCAGGTACACTGCTGAGCATTGCAACGTCAAAAAGTCCTTGATGGCTTTCGCCATCCTCACCTACAAAACCAGCACGGTCAACGGCGATCACTATTTTAAGCCGCTGCATGGCTACATCGTGAATCATCTGATCATAACATCTTTGTAAAAAAGTAGAATAAACAACAAAAACAGGAATCATTCCATTTTTAGCAAGACCGGAAGCAAAGGTTACTGCATGTTCTTCGGCGATTCCTACATCAAAGAATCTCTCCTTATACTTTTTGCTGAAATCGTCAAGACCGGTGCCCAAAGCCATAGCTGCTGTAATAGCGCATATTCTGCCGTCATCTTCGGCTAACTTACAAAGATAGTCGCCGAATTCAGCCGAAAAATTAGTGCCTGATGAAAGAGGTTCGCCTGTATTTATATCGAATTTTGAAATGCCGTGAAAATGGCTGGGATCCTTTTCTGCAAAATCATATCCCTTACCCTTAATTGTATTAATGTGAAGCAGTATAGGACGCTTTGCCAGTTTTGCACTTTCCAGCGCTTCGGAAAGCACCTTTATATCGTGACCGTCAATTGGTCCCATATAGCGAAAGCCCATATCTTCAAAGACTGTGCTGCCGTAAATAAAGTCCTTTGCCCTCGATTTGAGATTAAACAAAATATTAGAAAGACGTACTCCAACAAATGGGATCGCTTTCAAAATCTTTTCTACTCCGAATTTGAGACGGTAATACCCCGGCTTTGAACGTATCACAGCAAGGTGCCTGGCCATAGAACCGACATTTTGAGAAATAGACATTTCGTTATCATTAAGGATGACGATAAGTCGGTCCTTGGAACGTCCGGCATTATTAAGAGCTTCGTATGCAAGTCCACCGGTGAGAGCGCCATCTCCGATAACAGCAATAACGTGATGCTTATCATTGAGCAGTGTCTTTGCACTGGAAAGACCGAAAGCTGAGGATATAGATGTACTGCTGTGACCGCTGTAAAAAATGTCGTGCTTGCTCTCATAAGGACGTGAAAATCCCGAAAGACCGTTTTCTGTTCTCAAGGTACGAAAGTCTTTAAAGCGGCCTGTGAGCAGCTTATGGGTGTACACCTGATGTCCTACATCCCAAACGATCTGATCCTTTGGAGAATCGAATACTCGATGAAGAGCTAAAGTAAGCTCTACAACTCCTAAATTTGAAGCAAGGTGTCCGCCGGTATGGGAAACGGTGTCAATAAGCTCTGTTCGTATTTCCTCGGCCAAAACTTTTAGCTCTTCTTCGTTTAGATTTTTAATATCACTTGGCTCGTTTATTTTATCTAAAAAAACATATTCCTTCATGATCTTATATCACTTTCTTTAGTAGTCTCTTTTGGCAAGGAAAAGAGTGAGCTCTTTAAGAAAATCTGAGTCTTCAAATTTATTAAGTATGCCGATTGCATCTTCGGTCAAATCATCTACTATTTTTTGTGATTCATCAAGTCCTAAAAGTGAAACATAGGTTGATTTATCATTTTCGCTGTCGCTTCCAACCGGTTTACCCAGAAGTTTAGCGTCCCCTTTAACGTCGAGAATATCGTCAACAATCTGAAATGCCAAACCGATTTTTTCTGCATATTCTCCTGCAAGGGCAATCTTTTCTTCATCAGCTCCGCCGACTATACAGCCCATTTGACATGCTGCTGAAATTAAGGCACTTGTTTTTTTTGAATCCATTAATTTAAGAATCTCGATATCTGCCTTTTTTCCTTCACTTTCAAGATCTATAACCTGTCCGCCTATCATGCCGTAAACTCCGGCTTTTTCAGCGAGGACTCCGGCGGCACGAATAGCCTGTAAAGGCGAAACAGCGTCAAAATCCGTTCTGTTTGCAATAGTGTCAAAGGCAAGAGTAAGCAGAGCATCGCCCGCAAGCAGTGCATTGGCTTCTCCGAATTTCTTATGGCATGAAGGCTTTCCCCTTCTCATGTCGTCGTTATCCATGCAGGGAAGGTCATCATGAGCCAACGAATAAGAATGAATCATTTCAATGGCAGCTGCAAAGGGCATTGCCTTTTCGTAATTGCCGCAGCACAAACGGCAGAATTCCATAACAAGTACGGGCCTGATCCTTTTTCCGCCGTCAGTTATACAGTAAGTTACGCTGTCGGAAAGCACTTCCTGATATGGTTTAGCTTCAGGAAGGTAATTTGGCAAGTTATTTTCAAAATAGTCAATATATGATTTTAAACGGTTTTTAAACTCACTCATTGTTATCTGCTCCTGTAATCACATTTTCGCTTAATATTGTAAGTTTGCCCTCTGCCTCGTCAAGATATTTCTTGCAAAAGGCAGATAGCTCCGTTGCCTCTTCGTAAAGTTTTAAAGATTTATCCAGGGGAAGCTCACCGCTTTCGAGAGCTGTAACTATTTCTTCAAGCCGTTTTATTGCAGTCTCATAAGTAATATTTTTTCTCATTGGAATCACTCTCCAGTTGAAATGACAACACATTCTGCGTTGCCTTTTGAAAATTTAATATTTACAATATCGTCTTTTTTTAAATTCTCGGATGATGAAATGATTTTGCTGTCGGCGCCAGTTACTACACTGTAACCTCTTGCGAGCACTTTAAAAGGACTTAAAGTATCCAGTGCAGCTGCAGTTTTGGCAAATCTCATTTTTTCCTCTGCCACAGAAAGCTTTACTGCGTTATGGGTTTTCATAGTGACA
>CAUDRD010000097.1 GCA_958451705.1 uncultured Oscillospiraceae bacterium | reverse complement strand
TGAAACATAAGGAGCATGAATTTGATGATGAGGGCAGAATAAAAACTAAAAATCCATTTGTTTATTTTACTGATAAGCATGCAAAAGAAGGGTATGTGCCCAACAGGGAGATGACGGCCTTTTCCGTGGGACTCGCAGGTCAGAATCTCACTTACAACCTGGTAAACGGCTGGCTTTTCTATTTTTGCACCAACATTCTTCACATCTCCTCCCTTAACGTAGGAATCATTACCAGTATAAGCCGTGTATGGGACGGCATAAACGACCCGTTAGTCGGCAGCCTTGTGGACCGCAGAAAGGCGGCTCCGGGGCAGAAGCTGCATCCCTTTTTAGGCAAGCTTCCCATAGTTGTGGGAATACTGTCCCTTTTGATGTTTGTGGATTTCGGTTTTTCCGAAACTCTTTCCATGGCCTTTGTACTGTGCGTGTATCTGGCGTGGGATATGTTCTATTCCTTTCAGGACGTAGCCCTCTGGGGAACACTGTCTCTGATATCTCCTATATCAAAGGAGCGCTCCAGGGTGGCCCAGTGGCTTAATATATTTATTTCGGCAGCCACAGGTTTAGTGGGTCTTATTCCCCTTATTTTAGGCGCAAGGGAGGCTATGGGAATAAGCGAAAAGACGCTGTTCTTTATCTTCGGCCTTGTGTTCGGCTTCGGCGGAGAGCTGCTTTCCATATTCGCCGCTAAAACAAAAGAGAGAGTTATCCTCAGCGGAAATACTGAAAACGTTTCCATAATAGAAAACTTTAAAATTCTCTTTAGCAACCGCAATCTTTTATGTCTGATTTTTGCTCAGATTTTCGGCAGCCTTAGTATTACCGTGCCGTGGATTTACTTTTTCAAATACTGCGTGTCTTATCAGATCGGCGGCTATGTGATGAACGGTGAAACTGTTCAGTTCTGGTACGGTGCAATTTCCTCCATTCCCGGAGCCTTTGCCATGTTTTTTGCCGTAAAGATTGCCAATAAATTCGGCGGAAGAAAAAATGTGCTGATAATAACTCAGCTCGCCACCGTAGTAATAAGAATAATCGCCTATTTTATAGGATACAAAACTTTACCTCAAATGATAGCTGTGGCGGTAATTATGTCACTTATAACAATCCCGTCCTCAGCCACAAATATGTCTCTTCGTTCCCTTATAGCCGATTCCGTTGATTATATGGAGTGGAAGACGGGGAAGAGAACCGAGGGACTTGTATCTTCAATGCAGAACTTTACAGCTAAAATAACCGCCGCCATTCAGCTTTTCATAAACGGACTTGTGCTGGAGCTGCTTCATTTTGACGGCAGCATAGAAGGTGTTGCGGGGCAGAGTCAGGCTTTTTACGACTGGCAGTGGCCGCTGTTCATTTTAGGACCGGCCATAGGAGCGTTCCTGTACCTTATTCCGGCGTTTTTTATTAAGGACAATAAAGAAGAGCGGGAGAGGATTGAAAACGAGCTGAAAAGGCGCAGAGAGGCCGACAGCGACGCTGAGCAATAAAAGATTATACGGACATCCGAAAAACCAATACAAACGAAAGCCTTCCGTGTTTGTCGGAAGGCTTTTATACTGTGAAAAATTTTAAATAAAGAGCAGATTAAGGGCTGAAAGGGGAGGGCAAAGGTACAGCGTGACGCTGCACCCAATAGGCACACCGAGATACGGCGCACAATAAGTATAAGTGCCTGCGGCGGACACATCCGCTTTCAATTCGCACACATACTATTATTAAAAAGCAACAATAAATGCCTGCAATGAAGTTTGCAAAAACGAAAATAAGAAGCACTCAAAACCAAAGAACCCCACAATCTTTCCCTTCCGACAGTCGCACACGTCGGCAGCAGGCTGCGCCTGCACCCACGTTGCACACTGAGATACGGCGCACAATAAGTATGAGTGCCTGCGGCGGACACGTCCGCTTTCAATTCGCACACATACTATCAGTAAAAAGCAACAATAAATCCTGCGATGAAGTTTGCAAAAAACTAAAATAAGAAGCACTCAAAACCAAAGAACCTCGCAAACTTTCCATTCCGACAGTCGCACACGTCGGCAAGGGAAAAGATATGGAAAAAAGTAAAACGTTTGCACTTTGACGGTGATAAAATAAAACCGCCATGAATGCCGACGTGAATTGGTGAACGCCTACACTTACAAGCCGACGGCAAAAGAAAAGGATTCGTTGATAGTAAAGCGTTTACTGGTAAATGGTGGTATAAATAAACTTTCAAACTGCCGTCGGCGGATGTTCAGTGGAAAAGAAAACTTTGCGCTGATTAGTGCTTTTTGTTTTGGCAAGGCGGTGGATTTATCCACCGCAAATGCGTTTTTGCCTACTTTTGTCGCTACGGACAAAAGTAGGTGCTCCGCCGCAGCATGAGCGGCAAAACTTTCTCGTTTATCAAAGTAAAGATGAAGAAGCAGGAACCTAAGAATAAAACTTTTTATCAAACTTTGAATAAATTAAAAGCTTTTTAAAATTATGTACTTTTGTCGCTACGGACAAAAGGAGGTGCCCGCCACGGCACAGGCTGAGCCTGATTCATTCCGCACACATACTATCAGTAAAAAGCAACAATAAATGCCTGCGATAAAGTTTGTAAAAAACTAAAATAAGAAGCACTCAAAACCAAAGAACCTCGCAAACTTTCCATTCCGACAGTCGCACACGTCGGCAGAAGGCTGAGCCTGCACCCACGTCGCACACTGACTGACGGATGTAATTGCCTGCCAATAGGCTGGTTGTTTGTTAAAGTAAATTTCAGAGGATAAACTTTAAACTTCTTACTTGAATTTAAAGAAATTAATAAAAAAGACCCATTCTGCTTTTGCGGAATGGGTCTGTCACTGTTATGTTTAATTAATCCAAAGCCTGTGAATCGTCGTTTTCACCGGGGGCTGCCGTTGGAGCCTCTGAGGTCGGCTCTGTGGCCTGCTGAGTTTCAGTCGAATTGGTTTCCGGCTCTGATGATACAGGTGCCTCGGTGGACTCCGGTACTTGAGATTCTGTGGGAACTATATTTTCCGAAGTTTCTTCAGGTGTAACGCTGCCGCTGTTTGATGAAGAATTGGAACTGGGAGCGGTGTAGAAGAAATCCATAACGGTTTTTTCTCCCTCTTCAAGTTCAATATTTGTTTTTCCGTAAATGGCCATCTGAAGATCCCTGGCACAAATGGGGAAATCGGAAACCCAATACCAATAGGTGTTGATTATTGCGGAAGTTCTGTTCGCTTCGTTGGGCATCTGAAGCTGTTCTATGGGATAGCTCATCCAATTGTAGGTTATAGCCTGAGTTCCGTATTTAATGAAATCAAATCTGCCGAAGCTTGTTGAAACACTGGGCAGCAAAGTGCTGAGCAAGTTGTCAATCTGTGAAACCTTTATGTTTTTGGCAGCTTCAATAAGGGCGGTTATAACCATTCTCTGACGTCTTGTACGGCTTACATCTCCATCAGCGTCGCAGTGACGAATACGTGAGAACATAAGAGCCTGATGCCCGTTAAGAGTTACGTTTTCTCCAACCGGTACAGGTGTATTCCATGAGCTTGCCAAATAAGCGGCTTCATAGGGTTGTACATCAACGGTGACTCCGCCAACGGCGTCAATAACGTCGGGGAAGGTTGTAAAGTCAACGCTTACATAACCGTCAATTTTGATTTTGTAATCATTCTCTATTGCCTCAATAACGGCTTTGGGACCGCCGAAGGTGTAGACCTCCGTGAGCTTCATATAATGAGAATGGTTTGCAGTCGAATAAACGCTGGAGTATGTATAAGTATCTCTGAAGAAAGAAGTCATAATAATTTCTTTAGAGACTTTGTTAATTGAGAGCAGGATCATGGAGTCCGAGTGGCTCTTTGATTCATCAAGACCCATAAGTAGCACATTGACAACATTTTTGCTCTGCATGAGATCTCCGCCGTTGTTGTACCATTTTTCAAGATAATCCTGTAAGCCTGTTGCGTCGGTAACAGCGCTCATGGGGTCTAAGTTCATGTCGTCGTCCTGTATGTAGTCTTCTCCGTTAGGAACATAATCATTGCCGCTGTTCCAGTCAATAAGATTAAAGTAAGAGGCGATAATGGAAAAAAGTATAATCAAAATAAGCAGCACTATAGCTATTACGGAAATTATGATCTTTTTCTTTTTGGGCATTGCCTTAAGCTTTTCGATAAAAGCTTTAAAGGATTTGCCGCTTTTACTGCTTATATCAATGCTTTCGCTTGTCCCTTTTTTCGAAGCCTCAGCGTTCTTTTCCTCATCATTGCTATGGGAGGCTTTTTCAGCGGCTTCTTCCTGTTCGGTAAGCTGCTGGAAATATTCTTTGTAATTAGTCTTATCATTTTTATCCGAAAATTCCACAGGGGAGTTGTCTTCGGTATTAAAGCTATCAAGATTCTCTTTTTCTTTCAACCCGGTTACCTCCTTAATAAATTAAAAACGATGCAATCTATTATATAAAAAAAAACAAAAAATTACAATAGTAAGAAACTGTTAATTAAATAAAAAACGACCCGCAAAAGCGGATCGTTTTTCATCATCAGAAAATGTAGATTCTGACCTGTCTTGCACCCCACTGATAGCACTCTTCAAGTGTATTCATATATAAGTCACAGGTAAATGTTTTTCTCTGCACAAATCCGCCTGTATCGGCAGCTATGCAGTAACCGTAGATGTATTTACCGTCAAGAGAAACAATGTACATCTCGGTGCCATAGGGGATCTGCTTGGGGTTAACGGCAATATAACCGGGCTGCGGTTTTTTGCCGGTAGCAGTGCTTACACCGCCTGTGTAAGCTGCAGCCTTGCCTTCGATAACGGATTTATAGTTAGTGGGAAGACCGTTTGAGTCAAACTTAATCCAATCGGGCGTAGCAAAACCTGAAATAGGCTTGCCGGCTGTAAGTTTAATGGAACTGTAATATTTTTTTGTACCTACCTTTACGATCTTGCTTACAGGTTCGGAAATAGTAGTTGAAGATAACTCTGTGCTTTCTGCAAGTTTACCGTCAACGTACTTATCACGGTAGGTGACTGTTCTTTCACCGTTAACGCCTTCCCGTACTGTTACAGATTCATTTGTAAACATAGTAGAGGATTTCTGTGTTTCGGTTTCATAGGGAACAGCCTCGTTTGTGGTGCGTTCGGAGTAAGTTACTCTGTAAACGGCGATTTTAGTATCGCCTAAAATGTGAGCATCATAGGCAGGTTCAGTTTCGTCGTCTGGGCCAAGGACAATACCCATAGCCTCAAGAGCGTCTGCAACAGTTGCAACTGTAAGAACCCTTGTATACTCTTCGCCGTCTGCCGTAATAGTGATATTTGCCTTTCTCAGTACTCCTATTGCCATACCCTCTTTAAGGAGAGCCGTAGCCGAATAGTTGAGTGACTGATTTTCGCCGAGAACAACTCCAGCTTTTGCAACTGCATCGGCAACTGTACCTGCTGTAGTAACCTTGGTTACGTTTCCTTCACCGTCGGTAACTGTTACAGTGTGTGTACGGTAGATTGTAATTACTGAATCTTTGCCGCTTGCAAATTCGCTTAAGTCAGCTTTATCGGTAGCTGCAAGTGTTATTTCTGCCTGTGCCAATACTTCTTCGGGAGTACTTCTTGTAGTAACAATTGAAGACTCAACGCCGTCATCAATAACGGTAACTGTATATGACACCGAAGTCGCTGCGAAAACCGTGCCGGCGCACATAACCGCAAGTAAGATTACTGCTATAAGTCTTGTGCGAAGGCGCTTGGTAAACGCCTCAATCTTCTTTGTACTGTCAACCATCAAATTGCTCCTTTACTAAGCAGCGGTCACTCCTGATTTAATCTGGAGAAACACGTCTGCCGTTATTCTCGCCTGTGACGTTTGCCATTATATTAGCTTCATTGTGAATTGTCAAATCGCAAGGTTAAAGCTTTTTGTCTATATTGCACAAATATCAAAATCGCAAAATTCACAAAAAACCATTTTAAAGGGGATAATATTAAAAAATTGCGTTTGACTTGTCATAAAATGGAAGTAATTTTTGTACAAAAGCTAAAAAAGTTACAAATGGTTACAAACCAATTACAAAGGGTTAATTTTTCCGTTTTTTTCACTAAAACAAAATATTAATTTTTAGTAATAAGGCTGTACTTTTAATAGGTAACTGAAAATATGACGTGATTTTAAGAAAAAATAAGTCCTCAGTAGAAAAATTTACTGCCAAATTCCGTTAATATTATTTCCGTTATTGATAAAAATAAACCCTCCGGTGAAGGAGGGTTTAAATGTGATATATATTATAGTATATATATTGTATACGATGAAACAGTGATTATCAGTTGTTGCCTGAATAGTTGGGAGCTTCCTTTGTAATAAATACGTCGTGAGGATGGCTTTCAACAAGACCGGCGTTTGTGATTCTGATAAACTGAGCCTTCTCCTGAAGCTCTTCAACG
>CAUDRD010000096.1 GCA_958451705.1 uncultured Oscillospiraceae bacterium | reverse complement strand
CCTGTGCGCTTTAGGCCCCATTATGATAGTATATCCTGAGGGATGCTTTTACAGCCAGGTTCAGGTTGAAGACGTTCCGGAAATTGTTGAGGAGCATCTGCTTAAAGGCCGCATGGTTAAAAGGCTCCTTTACGATGAAACAGTCCATTCCGGCGACACTATAAAATCCCTTAACGAAACTAACTTCTATAAAAAGCAAAAGCGTGTTGCTCTTCGCAACTGCGGTGTTATAGACCCGGAAAACATAGACGAATATATCGCCTACGACGGATATCAGGCCCTTGCAAAATGTCTTACGGAATATACCCCCGAGCAGGTTATCGACATTGTAAAGCGTTCGGGTCTGAGAGGAAGAGGCGGCGGAGGATTCCCCACAGGCAGAAAATGGGAACTTGCCGCCATGAACAAGGCTGATCAGAAATATGTAGTCTGCAACGCCGACGAAGGCGATCCAGGTGCATTTATGGACCGTTCCGTTCTTGAAGGCGATCCTCACTGCATAGTTGAAGCAATGGCAATCTGCGGATACGCAGTAGGAGCCACAGAGGGATATGTATACGTCCGTGCTGAGTATCCCATAGCTGTAAAAAGACTTCAGAAAGCCATTGAGGACGCAAGAGGCTACGGCCTTTTAGGCAAGGATCTTTTCGGTTCAGGCTTCGACTTTGACCTTCATGTGCGTCTTGGTGCCGGTGCTTTCGTTTGCGGCGAGGAAACCGCTCTTATGACCTCCATTGAAGGCAACCGTGGCGAGCCCCGTCCCCGTCCTCCCTATCCCGCTGTAAAGGGTCTTTTCGGAAAACCCACAACGGAAAACAACGTTGAAACTTTCGCCAACGTTCCCCAGATAATCCTTAACGGACCTGAGTATTTCAGCTCCATGGGTACTGAGAAATCAAAGGGCACAAAGGTTTTCGCTCTTGGCGGAAAAATCAACAACACAGGTCTTGTTGAAATCCCCATGGGTACAACCCTCAGAGAAATCATTGAAGAAATCGGCGGCGGAATACCCAACGGCAAAAAATTTAAGGCGGCTCAGACAGGCGGTCCCTCCGGCGGATGTATTCCTGCAAGCCTTATAGATACACCCATCGACTACGACAACCTTACGGCAATCGGCTGTATGATGGGCTCCGGCGGACTTATAGTAATGGACGAGGATAACTGCATGGTCGATATTGCAAAGTTCTTCCTTGACTTTACCGTTGACGAATCCTGCGGAAAATGTTCTCCCTGCCGAATAGGTACAAAGCGTATGCGTGAAATTCTTGAAAAGATCACCAGCGGCAAGGGAACCCTTGAGGATATAGATAAGCTGGAAGATCTTGCCCACTATATTAAGGAAAACTCCCTTTGCGGACTGGGACAGACTGCTCCCAACCCCGTTCTCTCTACGCTGAAATTCTTCCGTGACGAGTATATCGCTCACGTTGTAGATAAACGCTGCCCCGCAGGCGTATGTAAAGCACTGCTTAACTACTATATCGATCCGGATAAGTGTATAGGCTGCGGCCTTTGTGCAAGAGCCTGCCCCGTAGGCGCAATTTCCGGCAATATCAAGAGCCCCCACGTTATAGACGTTATGAAGTGTATTAAGTGCGGAGCCTGCATGGATAAGTGTAAGAAGATTAAAGCTATCAGCAAGAGATAAGAAAGGGAGTGTGCCAATATGTCAATGGTAAATATTAAAATTAACGGCATGCCCCTGTGTGTGCCTGCCGGAATTTCAATTCTTGAAGCGGCAAGATATGCGGGAATTGAGATTCCAACACTGTGCTACCTTAAAAAGATAAATGAAATAGGTGCTTGCCGCATCTGCATGGTTGAGGTAAAGGGAGCCAGAACCCTTGTCACCGCCTGCGTTTATCCCGTAAACGAGGGAATGGAGATTTTCACTAACACTGAAAGAGTTAGAAAATCTCGTAAAATCACTTTGGAGCTTATTCTCTCCACCCACGACCGCAAATGTCTTTCCTGTATAAGAAGCGGAAACTGCGAACTTCAGAAGCTCTGTAAGGAGTTCGGTGTTGACGATGAGACACGCTTTGAGGGTGAAAATCCCCACTACGAGTTTGATGACTCCGCCGCTCATATGATAAGAGACAACAACAAGTGCATCCTCTGCCGCCGCTGCGTAGCAGCCTGCGATGCACAGAAGGTTTCTGTTATCGGCGCAAACGCAAGAGGATTCGACACCCACATCAGCTCCGCCTTTGACAAAGATCTTGCAGATGTTTCCTGCGTTTCCTGCGGTCAGTGTATAGTCAACTGCCCAACAGGCGCTCTCAGAGAAAAGGACGACACGGACAGGGTTCTCGCCGCCATCAACGACCCGGAAAAATTTGTAGTTGTTCAGACAGCTCCTTCAATCAGGGTCACTCTCGGTGAGTGCTTCGATATGCATATAGGCTCAAATGTTGAGGGCAAAATGGTTGCAGCTCTTCGCCGCTTAGGCTTTGACAGAGTGTTTGACACCGACTTTGCCGCCGACCTTACCATTATGGAAGAGGCAAACGAATTTATTGAGAGAGTTAAAAACGGTGGTGTGCTGCCCATGATCACCTCCTGCTCTCCCGGATGGATCAAGTACTGTGAGCACTATTATCCTGAGCTTATCCCCCACCTTTCAACCTGCAAATCTCCTCAGCAGATGTTCGGCGCAACAATAAAGACATGGTATGCTCAGAAGATGGGTATGGACCCGAAGAATATTGTCGTTGTTGGAATTATGCCCTGTACTGCTAAAAAGTTTGAAACAGGCAGAGAGAATCAGAACGCATCAGGCTACCCGGACGTCGACTACGCTCTTACTACAAGAGAGCTGGGCAGAATGATAGAAAGCGCTGGAATTTACTTTAAAAAGCTTCCCGATGAGAAATTTGACTCTCCCTTAGGCGAAGCAACGGGAGCAGCGGTTATATTCGGCGCAACAGGCGGCGTTATGGAAGCAGCTCTGAGAACTGCCAGCGAAATACTCACGGGCCGTGAGCTGGACAGCGTTGATTTCACCGAGGTAAGAGGAACCGCCGACATAAAAGAGGCTACTTACAACATCGGCGGAATGGATGTTAAAGTCTGCGCTGCAAGCGGTATAGCAAATGCCCACGAGATTATGGAGCGCATAAAGAACGGCACTGCAAATTATCACTTTATAGAGATAATGGGATGCCCCGGCGGATGTGTCAACGGCGGCGGTCAGCCTATTCAGCACGCAGTTGTACGCAATTTTGTCGATCTGAAGGGACTCAGGGCTGCGGCTCTCTATGATGCAGATAAAAACCTGCCCATCCGCAAATCCCACGAAAGCCCCGCAATTAAAGCGGTTTATGAAGAATTCTTTGGTGAACCTGGAAGCCACAAGGCTCACGAGGTTCTCCATACCTCCTACACACCCAGACCAAAGTATAAATAAACTTTAGTTTTACAAAAATAAAATTATCCCTCCGTTTTTCTTCACTTAAATGCTCATTGAGCATATGATAAAAGTGTGAATGAATTTAACGGGGGGATTTTTTTGAGCGAAAAAAATATTACGTTTTTTCTTGGCGCAAATACGCCGAAAGGCTTTGTAAGCGAATTCTCACAGCTTTACAATCCCTTTGATTCCTGGAGTGCATACATACTTAAAGGCGGCCCGGGAACAGGTAAATCGGGAATAATGAAAAGAGTAGCATCTAAGGCTGAAGAGCTAGGTTTATATCACGAAAACATAATCTGCTCCTCAGACCCGGATTCCTTTGACGCAGTTATAATACCGGAAATAAAATTTGCAATTGCTGACGGAACCTCGCCTCATACAATCGAACCGAAATTCCCCGGCGCAGTTGAGGAAATTGTAAACCTGGGAGACTGCTGGAACGGCGAAATGCTCAGAGCAAGAGCGGATAAAATAAGAGAAACCACCCTTACCTGCAGCGAACTTCACCGCCGCAGCGTAAGATTTTTAAGCGCTGCCGCTTCTCTTCAAAATGATACGGTAAGGCTTTTACAAAACTCAGCCGACAAGGGGAAAATAGAAAATTACGGGGCAAGGTTTGCCGCAAGGGAATTCGGCACTCCAAAGGGACGAATCGGAACTGAAAAGCGTCGTTATCTGTCGGCTCCCACACCAAAGGGAATATACACCTGTTTTGAAACCGTTGAGGCCCTTGCGGAGAAAATAGTGGTAATCGACGACCCCTACTGTGCCGTTTCTCCCCTTCTTCTGGAAATTCTCCGTAGCCGTGCTCTCTCCTTAGGACTCGACGTTATAACCTGTCTCAATCCATTTTCCGGGGAAAACGAAATTGTTCATCTTATAGTTCCGGAAAAAAATCTTGCGGTTTTCACCTCGTCGCCATGGCATCAAAGCACATTTACGCCATATCGTCGGATAAACGCAAAGCGTTTTTTACAGGCAGATGAAATTGCAAGATATCGCAGCAGAATTTCCTTTAATTCCAAAGCTTCCGCAGAGCTTTTAGGTGAAGCCGTTACCCTTCTTGAAACCGCTAAAAAAGCTCACGATCTTCTGGAAAGCTACTATGTCCCTGCAATGAACTTCGGAAAAATCGACAGAAAAGCTGACGCTGTAATCAGAGCTCTGAACCTCAGAGCTGCCATGCATTTTTCCGGGGAAAACTGAAAAATTTAAATTTGAAAATATACATTGAAGTTTTCGCCCACCTTTTACAAAAGGCAGTGAGGTGGAGGAGCAACGTCCCTTCTCGCTGTCCACGGACAGCGAAATTCCTTTCCGTCAAACAGATCAAGGAGGGAAGAAAAAAAGAGTCCGATGGACTCTTTTTTTCGTGGGGGAACCCTATCAAGGGGTTCCCATTATAAATTTAAACTTATAATAAATTACCAATTATTTAACCGGAACCAAAACAGTTTTAAACTTAAGCTCCATATCCTTTTTGATAATGAACTCATCTGCCGGATTTGGACCGCAGCTGTTTGTGCCGGCTCCACGCATAAATCCGTCAACGCTCAGGAACACTGTGTTTTCATCCTTGATGTCCTCACGGTGTCCCGCATTTTGAAGAAGCTTGCGTGTATATTCATGGACGCTGAAGTTAAATGTCTTATCCTCGGCATAAACTGCAAGTCCGCAGCCATTTTCATCAGTAAGCTTTACATAAGAGGTCATGCCGTGGTTGCCGTTATCCTGGGGCTTAATATAATCCTCATGCATATCCTCAACCTTTGCGCTGTATACTCCCAAAGAGGACTGTGCACGGAAGTCGCCTAAGTTCTCTTTTGCTCCCAAACCGTAATACTCGGCGTTTCTCAAATCAGCTGCAAGCTCTACTGTAAATCCGAAGCGTGGAAGCTCTTTATAAAGGTTCTTGCTGGAAAGCATCTCCTGATCAACCTCTATTGCACCGTCGCCGGATACAGTGTAATCCACCTTAATTACACAGAGCTCTTTTTTCTTGACGTTTATGCTCTGAATAGTTTTTACAATTATGTTGCTGCCGCTGCCCTTTAATTCAAAGAGCAAACAGGCTGTTTCGTATTTATCGAGTCCGTTTTTATTCCACTTAACGGCTATATCTCTGTCGTTATCTATGGGAGCTCTGTAAAGAGACGATATAATTCCCTTTACCCCTGCTGCGGGAGCTATATTTAACAGTTCCTTTTCACCGACTTTATAGCTCGTCATAAGGCCTGTCTCTTTTGAAAAGCTTACTTCTCCACCTTCAAAAGAAATTACCGCTTGCTTGAATTTCTCCTTAACCGCCGGTCTCACTGTGGATTTGCTGCCGCCGTAGACAACTTTCCCGCTCTCAAGAATTATCTGCTCTGCGGCAATTTCAAAGCCGTTTTCATCTGTATAAATGAAATTTACCTGCCAGTCATTATCCTTGTCGATTTCACTGTGAGGTGATTTTATAACCTGAGAAGCACAGGGCGCAATATCAAGCTTAACATCTCCGCTTTCGGTCTTAATTCCGTTTTTGAGAAGCTCCCAGCCGATATTGATATAACCGGAAGAGTGGAAGCGGTTTGTATTTGTAAAGCGGTAGCCTTCAGCAGTCTTTTCAGCCTTTACAGGTCTGTAAAGGGCTTTCATCTCATAGGCTCCCGTATGGGGTGTGCGGTCTGGATAGAAAAGTCCGTCAACGCAGAAGTTTCCGTCATGGATAAATTCGCCGTGATCTCCACCGTAGGTGTAGAGGTATTTTGCTCCCTCTTCCGTATGAATTGCCGCATGGTCTGCCCATTCCCAAATACATCCGCCCATCATCTTATCGTCGGAATAGAACATATCCATATAATCTGAAAGTCCGCCGGGGCCGACGCCCATTGCATGGGCATACTCGCAAAGGAAGAAGGGTTTGCCGTTATGTACGTCTTTCTTTCCCCGCTCTCTGATTTTTTTCATGGCTTCTACGCTGGTATACATCTCAGAATAAACATCGTAAGCGTGTCTTTGGTTACGGGAAACGCCTTCGTAGTGAACGGGAATT
>CAUDRD010000095.1 GCA_958451705.1 uncultured Oscillospiraceae bacterium | reverse complement strand
GATTTTAATTTTTACTCTGTAACAGGATCCTTTTGAGCCTGAACCGTGTTATATATTGCGTTGAAAAGAGATTTTGCGTTATCTGCCGGTACATCACAGGCATAGTGCCAAACCATCATACCACCGAGGCCGGAATCAATGGCAAGCTGTGTTTTCTTCGCAATTACATCGTACGTATTGAAAGAAGCAATAAGGTTGTTTTTTTCGTCCTTCACTAAACCTTTCTCGTCTATTTCATCAACATAATCGGAATAAATATACCAAATTGCTTCCTCAGTTGTAGGACGGGCATAGAAAGGCACTCCTAAATCAATTTTAGCCTTATCGTATCCGGCTTTTTCGAGAGTTTTAATATCATCCTGAGCTATTTCGTAAGAAGCGTGGGTGCCGTCATCATCCCACAAATCATAGCTCATAAGTTCAATTCTGTCCAAAGCATTTTTTGCTTCGTCTGAAAATTTTGCATCCCAGCCGGGTACTGCCGCACCTATTTCATAGCTGTCACCTAAAACAGAATCAAGAGACACAATAAAACTGCTGAAAGCTTTCCAGTTTTTACTTTTTATGGGAAACTCATAGTCGAAAAATACGCCGTCAAAGCCGTATTTATCTAAAACGGACTTGATGTTTCCCTCAAGGTTTCCGCTTTCAAAGGCTTTTGTGTGGCGTTTTCCGGCATCATCTATTCGCTCATTCCAGTCATCAGAATCAATCTGCGCTGAGGGACCCAATATGTTGAGATACACCTTTTTATCCTGTGCGTCTCCCATTGCGTACTTAAGATTAGTTAAAATGGTATCAAATTCATCGTCAAGGGTTACCTTTCCCGCTTCGTCAAATGTAGCACAGCCGAAGAGAATGACATCGGTTATCTGTGAAAAATGTGATGTATCCAGTTTTCCTTTTTCTCTCAGTCCGTCCGCAACAACATATGACGTAATTCTGAAACTTTCAGCTTTGACAGATGCTGTTCCAGCAGATGTTGTTTTATCAGTTGTCGACTCTGTTTCTTTCTTGGAGCATCCATAAAAAGCTGAAAGTGCAAACAATACACAGAAAAGAGCCGCCACAATTCTCTTTATTTTCATAAAAAACGCCCTCCATGCAGGTCCTTTTTAGGTGATTTTAACATAAAGCTGCTCTTTGGTCAATCAGATATTCTGCTTATAATATATTGGAGCATAAAAATAAAGCCGAAAAGGAAAAATCCTCTTCGGCTTATATTTGTCTTAAATTATTCGGCTATAATGCTCTCGCCTGTCATCTCCTCAGGCTGAGGAAGACCGAGAATCTTAAGCATTGTGGGAGCTATATCGCAGAGCTTTCCGCCCTCACGGAGCTTGCAGGGATATCTACAAACAATAAAGGGAACGGGATATGTGGTATGAGCGGTAAAGGGTGAACCGTCGGGCTCACACATCTTGTCAGCGTTGCCGTGGTCAGCGGTGACAATCATAGTTCCGTCAACCTTTTCAACTGCCTCAAACACCTTACCGACACACTCGTCAACAGCTTCAACGGCCTTTACGGCTGCGTCGAAAATACCTGTATGACCTACCATATCACAGTTAGCAAAGTTGAGGATTACAACGTCATACTTTCCACTTTCAACGTTCTCAACAACCTTTTCGGTTACCTCGTAAGCGCTCATTTCGGGCTTTAAATCGAAGGTTGAAATCTTCGGTGAAGGAACGAGGATTCTGTCCTCGCCCTCATATACCTTTTCTTCGCCGCCGTTAAAGAAGAAAGTTACATGGGCATACTTCTGTGTTTCGGCAATTCTAAGCTGTGTTTTGCCGTTAGCTGAAAGATATTCGCCCAGTGTATTTTTAAGTGACTGAGGCTTAAATGCAACGTGTACGTTGGGCATTGTAGCGTCGTACTGAGTCATGCAGACATAGTAAAGGGGGAAGAAGCCCTTTTTGCGCTCAAAGCCGTTAAAGTCAGGGTCAACAAATGTGCGTGTAATCTCTCTTGCACGGTCGGGACGGAAGTTAAAGAAAACAACGCTGTCGTTTTCGCCGATTGTGGCGTTCTCAGTGCAGATTGTGGGGATTACAAACTCATCAGTAATGTGCTTGCCGTCCTCGTCAATAGCCTCATATGAAGCCTTGAGAGCCTCTACGGCGTCATCTGCATGGATTCCCTCGCCGTAAACCATTGCGGCATATGCCTTTTCAACTCTATCCCAGAGATTGTCTCTATCCATAGCGTAGAAACGACCCATAATGGTAGCAATTTTGCCTACGCCTATTTCCTTAAGCTTGTCACGGCACTCTGAAACGAACTCAACACCTGACTCGGGGGGAACGTCACGGCCGTCAAGGAGACAGTGTACATATACCTTCTCAAGACCCATCTTCTTCGCCATTTCAACAAGAGCCCAAAGGTGAGTGTTGTGACTGTGAACACCGCCGTCTGAAAGAAGTCCTACAAGATGAAGAGCGGTGTTGTTCTTAAGAGCGTTTTCCATTGCCCCTTTGAGAGCCTCGTTCTCGAAGAAATCGCCGTCCTGTATGGACTTAGTGATTCTTGTAAGCTCCTGATATACAACTCGTCCGGCGCCGATATTTGTATGTCCTACCTCGCTGTTGCCCATCTGTCCGTCAGGAAGTCCTACGTCCATTCCTGAAGCGCCGATATAAGTCATGGGATATTCCTTGCAAAGTTTGTCAAGGTTCGGCTTAGAGGCAGCTTCAATTGCATTTCCGTATTTTTCAGGATTATGGCCGAAACCGTCCATAATACATAAAACAAGAGTCTTTTTCATTTAAATCACCTGCGGCGGGTTTTACTTTACTTCCTGCCGCTGCCTTTCTTTAGTTAAACTTTGTCTTTGCTCTTTACAAAGCGATTGCCGAATTATTCATTCGGCAATCGGTAGTTTTTTAAGTTGATTATTTAGAAGCGGCTTCTACAATCTTTGCAAAATCGGGAGCCTTAAGTGATGCGCCGCCGATAAGTCCGCCGTCAACATCAGGCTGAGCAAGAAGCTCTGCTGCGTTGCCTGCGTTCATTGAACCGCCGTACTGAACAACAAATGCATCTGCTGCCTCTTTGTCATAAAGGTCTGCGATGATCTCACGGATTGCATGGTTAACTTCGTTTGCCTGCTCAGCTGTTGCTGTGCGGCCTGTTCCGATTGCCCATACAGGCTCGTAAGCGATGATGATTCTGCTGAGCTCTTCCTTGGAAACTCCGCCGAGAGCGATTCTTGTCTGCATGCCTACAACGTCAAATGTAACGCCCTGCTCACGCTGCTCGAGGTACTCACCGACGCAAAGGATAACCGTAAGACCTGCATCAAGAGCAGCTCTTACTCTCTTATTGACAGTAACGTCTGTCTCACCGAAATATGTTCTGCGCTCGCTGTGGCCGATTACAACGTACTCTACACCAAGCTCGGTGAGCATCTCAGTTGAAATCTCACCTGTAAAAGCGCCGCTCTTTTCCCAGTGGCAGTTTTCAGCGCCAACTTTAATATTTGTACCCTTTGTAGCCTCAATAGCTGTCTGAAGGTCAACGTAAGGAACACAGATTACAACGTCGCAATCGGCATCCTTTACGAGGGGTTTCATCTCTTCAATAAGAGCCTTAGCCTGTGAGGGGGTTTTGTTCATTTTCCAGTTTCCGGCAATAACTGCCTTACGAAGCTGCTTATTCATAACGAATTACTCCTTTGCTGTCTTTATCTTTCTTTAAAGTGAGCGGTACGAAACCACTTTACATGATTTCGCACCGGCAGAAATTTTATAAAAATCAGTCTTTATCGTCGAGAGCTACGATACCGGGAAGGTCCTTACCCTCAAGGAACTCAAGAGAAGCACCGCCGCCTGTGGAGATGTGAGACATCTTATCAGCGAAGCCGAGCTTCTGAACAGCAGCTGCTGAATCGCCGCCGCCGATGATTGAAATAGCGCCGCTGTCTGCAACAGCCTTTGCAACTGCTATTGTACCGCTTGCAAAGTTATCCCACTCGGAAACGCCCATAGGTCCGTTCCAGATTACTGTACCTGCATCTTTAACAGCATCGCTGAAGAGAGCCTGTGTCTTGGGTCCGATGTCAAGTCCCATCCAGCCGTCGGGAAGGTTATCGGAATCGACAATCATAGCCTCTGTGTCGGGCTTATACTCTTTACCGACCTTGTTATCAACAGGAATAAGGAACTTTACGCCCTTAGCCTTTGCGTCTTCCATCATCTTTTTAGCGTCTTCAACTCTGTCGTCTTCGCAGATTGAAGTACCGATTGTATAGCCGAGAGCCTTCATGAAGGTATAAGCCATACCGCCGCCGACGATAAGAGTATCAACCTTATCGAGAAGGTTTGTGATAACGCCGATTTTATCGGAAACTTTTGCACCGCCGAGGATTGCAACAAGGGGACGCTTGGGATTAGCAAGAGCGCCGCCGATGAAAGCGATCTCTTTCTGGATAAGGAAGCCGCATACTGCGGGAAGATAATCAGCAACACCTGTTGTAGAGCTGTGAGCTCTGTGAGCTGAACCGAAAGCATCGTTTACATAGATTTCTGCAAGAGAAGCAAGAGCTTTGCTGAACTCAGGATCATTCTTTGTCTCTTCCTTATGGAAACGGACGTTTTCAAGAAGCATAACTTCGCCGTCTTTAAGGTTTGCGGCAAGCTCTTTTGCGCTTTCGCCAACAACGTCTTTTGCCATTTTTACCTCACGGCCGAGAAGCTCGGAAAGGCGTGCGGCAACGGGAGCAAGAGAAAATTCAGGGTTGAACTCTCCCTTGGGTCTGCCAAGGTGTGAGCAAAGGATAACCCTTGCGTTGTGGTTTATAAGATATTCGATAGTGGGAAGAGAAGCGACAATTCGCTTATCGCTTGTAATAACTCCGTTTTCCATCTTTACATTGAAGTCACAGCGAACAAGTACGCGCTTGCCGGCAACGTCAATGTCTTCTATGGATTTCTTGTTGAGAACGTCCATTTAAATACATCCTTTCATTTATAGATAATTAAATAAATTAGTTTTTCACCTTTAGTATTTTATATCATAGCTGTGATTTTTGCAAGTAGCAAAGAGGACAACAAACACTTTAATGTTTGTTAAAAAACTGTCACACTGAGCAAAAGCTGAAAATCAGCCCTTAAACAAGTCTGTTGACAGGTATCTTTCGCCTGTATCGGGGAGGAGTACGACGATGCGCTTACCTTTATTTTCCGGTCTTTTTGCAAGGAGGGAAGCGGCGTGAAGAGCTGCACCGGAAGAAATACCAACAAGGACTCCCTCCTTAGAAGCAGACTTTCTGGCAGCCTCATAGGCTTCCTCTGTCTTTACAGTTATAATCTCATCTATTAAAGACGTATCCAGTATCTCAGGCACAAAGCCCGCTCCTATACCCTGAAGCTTATGGGGACCTGCTTTTCCACCTGAGAGAACAGGTGAATCATAAGGCTCCACGGCTACAATTTTAACATCGGGAATCTGCTTTTTTAAAGCTCTGCCCACTCCCGTAAGAGTTCCGCCGGTACCTACTGCCGAAATAAAAATATCAACCTTTCCGTCGGTATCTTCCAGTATTTCGGGACCTGTGGTCTTTTCGTGGATTTCCGGATTTGCAGGGTTTACAAACTGGCCGGGGATAAAAGAGCCCTCAGTCTCAGCTGCAATTTCATCGGCTCGTTTTATAGCTCCGCTCATGCCTTCACTTGCAGGAGTCAGCACTATTTCCGCTCCCAAAGCCGCAAGAAGAGCTCTTCTCTCTGCGCTCATACTCTCAGGCATTGTAAGAATAAGCTTATAGCCCTTTACGGCACAGGTAAAGGCAAGACCTACGCCTGTATTTCCACTGGTGGGCTCTATTATTGTGGCTCCCTTTTTAAGAAGGCCTTTCTTTTCTGCATCCTCAATCATGGCAAAGCCTACTCTATCCTTTGCACTTCCCAAGGGATTAAAGGATTCTACCTTAGCCACAATCTCAGCTCCGTTTTCCGAAAAGCTGTTAAGGCGCACAAGAGGGGTTTTGCCGATAAGCTGTGTAATATTATCTGCTATTCTTTCCATGAAAAAATTCCTTTCATATGTTAAATCAGTTTTTATTTTTTTCTCCTATTTTTCTTTCAGTACCGTTTATGAGACTTTTGATATTTTTCCTGTGACGAAAAAACGCCATTGCAGTTATTACGGCGGCAATAAGATACATTTCCCAAAGCTGTCCTTCTGAAAGATGCCACTTGCCTATAAATCCGTAAACAATAACGCCTATTAAAAACTCCGCCGCTAAAAGCAGTGAACCTAAGGATACATATTTAGTAATAGCAACAGCTGTTCCAAAAGTAACAAAAGCTATAACAGAGAGAATAGGGTCAAGGGTTAAAATAAGCCCCGCAGTGGAGGCGATACCCTTTCCCCCGCGAAATTTAAGATAAAAGGGGTAATTGTGCCCAAGGACTACACCTAAACCTGTATAAACTGTTAGCAGCTCATTTATATCG
>CAUDRD010000094.1 GCA_958451705.1 uncultured Oscillospiraceae bacterium | reverse complement strand
GCATGTCGGATGTATACGGCTATCTATCTCAAGATTACCCCGAAGAATACTTAAACGATTTGTTTTCAACAAATCCAAATCGCTTGTGCAGAGGCGAAGCGCCTATACAGTTTCGAAAGATCCCCTTTGATGAAAAGGTGTAATAAAAAGGAGCAACAGTAATGAGAAAAATACGAATAGCGGTTATAGCTTTTTTTGTTTTGTCACTTGTGGCATTAGGCGGTTTTACAATATGGTCAAATCTCGACAAGGATGAAACTCCTCCTGTACTTGAGTGCCCTGAAAGCAGCATAAAGGTCAGCGTAAAAGATGGCGAAAGCGCCCTTCTGGAAGGTCTCAAGGCATGGGATGATGTTGATGGAGATCTTACCGATGCCATTAGAGTTTCGTCAATTTCCCATTTTGCCGAACAGGGAAAGCGTACGGTTGAGTATGTTGTGTTTGATTCATCAAACAATTTCGCCACATGTAAACGTACTGTACAGTATACCGATTATGAATCACCTCGTGTCTTTTTGGATGCTCCCTTGAGAGTAAGCTTATCCGAACTTGACACCATAGACCCAACCTCATGTATGAGAGTTGAAGATGTATTGGATGGTGACATTTCAAATAAAATTCGTATTTCCTTTGACGACGTTGTTTATATCCAGGAACCGGGATTTTATAAGGTGACAGCTCAAGTTAGCAATAGCGCCGGAGACACAGCCACTTTGCCCCTTGAAATGAATATTGTTGATTCCGGAAACAGCAACGAAAGTCAAAAGTATTATCCCACATTATCAGATTATGTTCTGTATGTTAAAGTTGATGATCAAATTAATCTTAAGAGATATTTAACTGGTGTTATGCGTGGTACACAGCAGTTTAATTTTGCTGACAATGAATCAGGAAGTGTACTTAATATTACTCGCAGCGATATTTCTATTGTTAACCATGTGGATTTCAGTACTCCAGGCGTATATACAGTTGACTACAGTTATACATCGTCGTCCGGTGTTACAGGGCTTACAAAAATGGTTGTAGTGGTAGAGGAGTGAAAAAGGTATGAGCAAGGATACAAAAATTAACGAGCTATTGGAAAACAACCGCATTGAACCCTTTACTTTGATCCACGATGTCTTGGTCAATTGGTGGGTTATTTTACTTGCTGCCATTGCAGCTGCAATATTTGCCTATGTAGGAGTCAGTGCTATTTATGAGCCGGATTATACCACGTCGGCTACCTTTGCTGTATCAAGTCGAGTAAATGTAGGCTCATATTCAAATTTAAGCTCTGCCAATCAGATGGCGGAAACTTTCCAAAAGATCGTGGAAAGCTCTGCTATGAATAGAATTTTATGTGAAGAACTGGGAGTTGATTCGATTGATGCGGAGATAAAGAGCAATGTTATTCCAAATACCAATTTGTTGGAACTTTCTGTTACCTCCTCATCTCCGCGTGTAGCTTATGATACCATTCACGCAATTATTTATAATTACACACGTGTTTCTTACTATTCTTTAGGCAATGCCGTTATGGAACCATTGAATAAGCCGCAAATTCCGATGTCCCCATCTAATCCATTAAACGCGCAGCGTATGATGAAGCTGGCATTTTTGGCTGCTGCTGCTCTGTTTGTTGGTCTTTTTGCAGTTCTCTCATTTTTCCGCGATACAGTTAAACAGGAGTCAGAAATAGAACTTAAGCTTGACGCTAGAAGTCTTGGTGAAATTCCATATGAGTTAAAAGCCAAAACACTTAAAGAACTGTTTAAGCGTCAGAAAAAGGCAATATTGGTAAATCAGCCGTTAGCCGGATTTTTCTTTGTAGAAAGCTACAGGAAATTTGTATCACGTGTGGAATATAAAATGGAAAAGCATAACAGTAAAGTACTTTTGGTCAGCAGCGTTTCAGA
The DNA here is from genome assembly GCA_958451705.1 of uncultured Oscillospiraceae bacterium. GTDB lineage: Bacteria > Bacillota > Clostridia > Oscillospirales > Acutalibacteraceae > UMGS263. Next base: position 4,578 of record CAUDRD010000094.1, on the reverse strand, counting down.
AAATGAAGGAAAGTCTACTGTAGCTGCCAATATTGCAATAAGTTTAGCACAGCGTCAAAAAAAAGTTTTGCTTATTGATGGCGATTTGCGCAGACCGTCGCAGTTCCTTATTTTAGGCATTCAGCCTCAGGATGGAAAAGAGTTAGGCGAGTTCCTGACCAATGAAGCTCGTTCAGAAGATTTAGTCATGAAAACAAATATTAATGGTTTGTTTTTTATTGGTGGTCGAAACAGCTATCCCATGTCTTCTGATATTTTGCAGTCCGAAAATCTCCAAAAAATGTATAAGCTTATAAATGCATGTAAAAAACTTGTAGATTATGTTATTATTGATACTCCTCCGGCAGGAGCTATAGGCGATGCCGAACTGCTTGCAAGATGTGCTGATGAGGTTTTGCTTGTGGTACGCCAGAATTTTATTTTGGCAGAGGATATAAACGACGTTATGGATACCTTCAGAGCTACAGGATGTCACGTTTTAGGAGTAGTGCTTAACAGGGTTATATCATTTAAACATTTTACTGCTCAAACGTTGGAACGTTACAGCTATGGACGTTATACACAATATGGTAAAGATAGAGGAAAAGCCAATGAGTGAGAATAATAAAATGGAAGACATCAAAAGGAACCAGGATCCTGCAAAGATAGATTTAATTGGTATTGTATCTGATTTTTTGTACGGCATCAAAAAGCTGTGGATTATACTGATAGCTTTGATTGTGGGCTGTACTCTGAGATCGTACATTTCTACCACACGTTCCTATACGCCGCAATATGAAGCTTCGGCAACGATGGCTGTTGTTACAACCAGCGGAAACAATATTGACACTCAATCGGCTCAGCAAATGGCTTCGGTATTTCCTTATGTATTAACCAGCGGAGTTTTGGCTGATGTGGTGGCTGACGCTATGGGCGTGAGCTCTCTTCCAGGTACAATCAGTGTTAAAGCTGAGGAAAATGCAAACTTATTGACTATGACAGTAACCTCAAACGATCCCCAGATGGCGTATGATTTGCTGCATAAGGTAATTGAGTATTATCCGCAAGTTGGTGAGTTCGTTTTCGGTCAGACAAAGCTTCAGATTCTTGATGAAACCGGTGTGCCTGAGACCGGAAATAAAGAAATTGTAATTCGCGGTTCCTATAAAAAAGGTGCTTTGCAGGGCGTTGCACTCAGTGCGCTTATTTTGGTTATTTATGTGTTGATGCATAAAACTGTAAAATCTACAAATGAGCTTAAAAAACAGATAAATCTCAGTCATCTGGCAAGTATACCATATGTAAAAATTAAAAAGCGCAGGAATCATAAGGAAGCACCGTTGTGTGTTTTAAATCAGCGGGTACCGGATTTATATCTTGAATCAATGCGAAATTTGTGTATGCGTATACTGAAAGAAGTAGAAGAGAAAAATCTGAAAACTCTGCTTGTTACAAGTTCAATTCCGGGGGAAGGTAAAACAACAGTGGCTGCAAACCTTGCCATATTAATGGCTCGTCAAGGTAAAAAGGTTATTTTGGTAGATTGTGATTTACGCAGTCCGGCTATTGCAAATGTTCTTGGTGATAGTAACTTACATAAAGGTACCAGCGCCGTATTGAAAAACAAGTCATTGCTCGAGCAGGAGCTTTGCACTGTGCAAGTTGGTGGAGAGAAAACGATGCAGGTTTTATATGGAGGAGAATCCAATAAATCCGATGCAGCGCTTCTTGCCAGCCATCAGATGGAGTCCCTTATTAATCAGCTGTGTGAACAGGCAGACGTGGTAATTTTGGATACAGCTCCGGCACAGTTGCTGGCGGACGCTTCAATGATGGCTCGCTATGTTGATTCCGCTTTATATGTTATCCGGTATGATCATACGAAGATGAATCGTATCAGAGAGGGAATACAGGCTCTTGATATGAGCGGAATAAATATGTTAGGCTATATTTTCAATGGCGATTTAAGCGCTAAAGGAAAACGCTATAGTTATAGTTATGGCTATGGTTATAATTATGGACATTATGGCCATTATTCACGTCAGGGTAAATTACGCGATACCGGCAAAAGAGAGGACGCTTCCGGACGTATAATGAAACCTTAAATTTAGTTAGTGATATAAACATCGCATTGGTGCTTTTCAGCATTAATGCGGTGTTCATTTTTAACATTTTTCTTTTAAGATATGTAGTTAACATTATTCATTCATATATTACATATACCGAAATGTATGGTTGACATTACTTTAACGGAATGTTACAATACACAAAAATAATGCCGAAATTTAGATATTAAATTGATTTTTGACGGGGGATTACAATGGCTTCTAAAAAAAAGAAAAAGGGTAAAATAGTTGCTATAGTACTGGTTCTTTTTATTTTGGCTGTTTTGGTAGCCGCCTTTGCTTTTGTAAAGGGAAAGCTTAACTTGATCCAGTACGATGACGGAAAAAAAGATTATGATGTGTCTATTCAGGCAGGAGATGAAGACCAGCTCGATCTTGATTTATCTGGGCTCGAACAGGTTGACCCGCAGGGAATTCCAAGTGGCGATATATATAAAGATGAAAATGTTCTCAACGTGCTGATTCTTGGCACTGATGAGCGCACAAAGGAATTTTCAGACAATGCCCGTTCTGACAGTATGATGCTTCTGAGCATCAATAAAAAAGAGCATACGGCAAAACTCGTAAGTCTTGAACGAGGAATGGGTGTTCCTATTCTCGAAGGACCATATAAGGGACAGTATGACTGGCTTACTCACTGCTTCCGTTATGGAGGAGCCAACCTTGTTATGGAAGAGGTTCGTGAGTGCTTCAGAGTGGATGTTGACCATTTTGTACGTGTTAATTTTACCAGCGTGGAATATATAGTTGATCTTATCGGAGGCATTGATGTAAACCTTACTGCCCAAGAGGCAGTGTACCTCAATTCCGTACCCGGAACAAATGTACATGCTGGTGTTAGCCATTTGGATGGTAAAACCGCTTTATCATATGCCCGTATTCGTGAGATAGACAGTGACTGGCAGAGAGTAAAGCGCCAGCAGACTGTTATCCAGGCCTGTGCCGATAAGGTTAAGAATGCAAATATCTCGACCCTTAACGAGCTACTCAACCAGATTCTTCCAATGATTCAGACTAATTTCACTCAGGGTGAAATTGCAAAGCTTATGCTTATAGCTCCGGAGTTCCTGGGAGTTGAGTTCGAGCGTATGACCTTGCCGGAGCAGGGAACTTACGGCGGAATGGTAGGTATGGGCGGCAGAAAGATGTTTGCTCCCGACTTTGCAGAAAATGCTAAAATTTTAAGAGAGTTCCTGTATAACTGATTTTTCATGTCGTTCATTTAATAAAGGACGTTAAAAACCCTCCCGCAGTTTGTTGATTACGGGAGGGCAATTTATTTATATGTAGCTTTGGGTTTTAAAAAACTTTCTGTTCTGTACAAGTAGTAAAATTATCATTCCTACGGCAAGTCCCGCTGTGTTCAGTATAACGTCGTCAATATCCGATCTCCTGCCGGGGATATACTGTAAAAATTCACACAGTATAATTGAAGCAAAAGGGATAAGAAAACAGTAAACCGTTTTAAGCTTTTGGAAAGCGAATTTCAAAATTGCAGAGAACGGAATGAAAAGGCAGCTGTTTACGAACAGGTTAAGAAGTCCGTTTCTCACTTTATCCATGTCACTGTTTAAAAATCCAAGCTGCTCTGAAATGGTTTTGAACGGTACAAGGTTATAGTCCCATTCATAGGTTATAATATGGCAGTAAAAGCCGTTGTTGTTTGAATAACCCATTCTGATTACGGGTATCAGAAGTACTCCGAAAAGCCCTACTATGTAGACAATAAACAGAAGCTTTGAAAACTCATATTTATAATTTATTTTAAGGCTTATGTCTTTTTTGAACTTTGAACGCCTTATAAAAATATAAATAAGAATTGCCGCTATAATCAGCAGTATTGTTTGCACAAACAATTCGTCCATAAAATCACTTCCATAACCATTATATAGGTTTTATGCAATATATAAAAATATATTTATTAACGAAGAAAATGTAATAATACCAAACCTTTAAAAGTCTGTCAAGGATAGCTGAAATGAAACAGTCTTTTTTCCTGCAGTTCAAAATTTAATAATATTCTCCCTTAATTATTGAATAAATAAACAAAAAATGATAAAATAATCAGATATGAAACGGGGTGTATTGATGAGAAGAAGCAAATGGAAAATAGCGCAGTACAGCAAGGAAAAAGCTGCCATGGCGGCGGAACGTTTTGAGCTTGATCCTCTTGCGGCGCTTCTGACAGTTTCAAGGGGAGTGGACACTCCTGAAGCTATTGAGGAGTTTTTCTCATCGGATATAATCCTTTCCGATCCCTTTATGTACGCTGATATGGACAAAGCGGTGGACAGAATAAACCTTGCCATTGATAATTTTGAGCGTATAGCCGTTTACGGCGACTATGACGCAGACGGAGTAACGGCAACTGCACTGCTTTATTCCTATTTGCAGGCAAGGGGAGCGGATGTAATCTGCTATATTCCCGACCGTGAAGCGGACGGTTACGGTTTAAATATGGAAGCTATCAAGG
>CAUDRD010000093.1 GCA_958451705.1 uncultured Oscillospiraceae bacterium | reverse complement strand
CAGTGCCATTTCATAAAGGCTGCAATAGCCTTCGTTTACCCCGTGATAAACGCCGTATTTCTCACTTTGCGCCATCTCCAAAAGCAATACTGCAAGATCTTTTACATAAGTTGGAGAGGCAAATCTGTCATAAGGCGCTTTTATTCCCTTACCCTGCTTCATAAGCTTAAGGGCTCTGCCTATATAATTATCCTCGCCCTTTCCGTAAAGTCTGCTTGTACGCACTATAAAAGTTTTTGAACACTTTTCAAGACAGGCGTTTTCCCCTGCCAATTTGCTTTCACCGTAAATATTTACAGGAAAAACAGGTGAAACCGTTTTAAGCTTAACTCCCGAATCACCATCGAAGACAAAATCCGTACTTACATAAATAAATTTTGCCCCTACTATTTGTGCGGCCTCTGCAGCATTTTTCGCCCCTTTATAATTTACATCAAAAGCCTTTCGGCGCTCATCTTCGGAGGTATCAATGTTTTTATAAGACGCACAGTATATAATACAGTCCGGTTTTACGGACATAACGTACTCTTGGGTTCCATTGTCATTTATAAAGTCGGAAACAGAAACAATTCCTTTGCAGCCCCGTGCCGGGCAAAGATATTTTACAGCCTTGCCTAAAGCTGTTTCGGCTCCGATTATAAGTATTTTCATTAATATTCAGCCTCGCATAACTTAACTTTATTTATTAATGATAATATTATTTATTAAAAAGGTCAACAGGGAATATTACCCTAAAAATTACCCTTGGCTAACATTGACTTTAAAGTATATGTGTAATATAATTTTTTAGTATGCTGGGTTTAGTATGCGCTGAGCCCAAGCTTTTCGGAGGTGCTTTATTTTGATAAAAACAGTGGATAAATTAAAACCCGGTGAAAAAGGGATTGTGGAATCACTGGGCTGCTCAGGAGCAATAAGAAGGAGAATTATTGACATGGGAATAACTCCGGGCGCAGTTATTATAATGCGCAAAACCGCTCCCATGGGCGATCCCATAGAAATAAACGTAAGAGGATATGAGCTGAGCATCAGAAAATCCGAAGCTCAGGATATAAGAATTGAGGTGGTAGGCTGATGGCATACCGTTATGCTCTCGCAGGCAACCCCAACTGCGGCAAAACAACCCTTTTTAACGCCGTTACAGGCAGCAACCAGTATGTTGGAAACTGGCCCGGCGTAACCGTTGAGAAAAAAGAGGGTAAAATTAATATAGGTGACAGCGATGCGACAATCGTTGACCTTCCCGGCATTTATTCCCTTTCCCCCTATTCAATGGAAGAAATTGTTACAAGAAACTATCTTATAGACGAAAAGCCGGATCTTATAATAAATATCGTTGACGCTACAAACCTTGAAAGAAACCTTTATTTGAGCTTGCAGATTGCGGAGCTTGGCTGCCCCATGGTAATCGCACTTAACATGGTGGACATGCTCGAAAAAAGGAAAGAGACAATTGACTTTTCTCTTCTTTCCGCACTGCTCGGCATTAAAGTTGTGCCCATTTCCGCAAGTAAGGGAACAGGCATACAAAAACTTCTTAAAACCGCCGAACATGAAGTTATTCACGCAAGGGACAACGGCTCACATATTGATAAGCACAACAGCCGTCCTTTAGAGATCTACACAGGAAACGTTAAAACGGCCGTCAGGCAAATTGAATCAATCATTGCCGACACCTGCCGTGAAAAGAAGCAGCCTCTTCGCTGGTCTGCGGTAAAGCTTATTGAAGGCGATGCACCTACCCTTGAGACGCTCGATCTTTCCGACACTCAGCTCAACTGTCTCGAATCAATCGTTCAGGAGCTTGAGACAAATAAAATTGACCGTGAAATGGTTATTGCAGACCAAAAATACAAATTCATCTGCGACGTAAGAGAAAAGGCTGTAAAACGCGGACTTGAAGACGGTCACATGACTCTTTCAGATAAAGTTGACGCAATTGTAACAAACAAATATTTAGCAATACCTCTGTTTTTCGGCCTTATGGCTCTTATATTCTACATAACCTTTGGCGCTGTAGGCTCTGCCCTCACAGACCTTATAGACAACCTTGTAAACGTTCAGTTTGCAGGTCTTGTAAGAGACTCCATGGTATCTCTCGGTGCGGCAGATTGGGCCGTGGGACTTATATGCGACGGTATTATTGCAGGTCTCGGAGCAGTTTTGTCCTTCTTCCCCCAGATATTCCTTCTGTTCTTCTTCCTCTCCATTCTTGAGGACAGCGGATATATGGCCCGTGCTGCATTTATTATGGATAAAGCTCTTCACAGCATAGGACTTTCAGGTAAATCCTTTGTCCCAATGCTCATGGGATTCGGCTGTACAGTTCCGGGCGTTATGGCTTCGAGAACTCTCGAAAACGAAAAAGACAGGCGTCTTACCATAATGCTGACACCGTATATGTCATGCAGCGCAAAAATGTCGGTATATTCTCTTTTCATAATGGCGTTTTTCTCAAAGAACAGAGGCCTTGCAGTTCTTTCAATATATATCCTTGGCCTTATAATCGCCATTATCTGCGCCTTTATTATTCAAAAAACAGTACTCAAAGGCGGTCATGCTCCCTTTGTTATGGAGCTTCCCCCTTACAGACTTCCCACAGCTAAAACACTGGGTCTTCACCTTTGGGAAAAAGTAAAAGATTTCTTCTCAAAGGCTGCTACGGTACTTCTCGGAGCCAGCGTCATAATTTGGTTCTGCCAGTATTTCAGCTTTTCACTTACTCACGTCGAAAACAGCTACGAAAGTATTCTCGGCGTAATAGGCAGCTTTATAGCCCCCATATTTGCACCTTTGGGCTTCGGCAACTGGCAATCGGCCGTTGCAATTTTAAGCGGTCTTATAGCCCGTGAATCAGTGGTAAGTACCCTTGGTATTCTCTACGGCACCGGCGGAGATGCTCTCGGAGCTTTAGCGAAAGTCTTAAACGGAGTCTTCACTCCCCTTTCGGCATATTCGTTTATGGTATTTATTTTGCTCTTTATCCCCTGCGTTGCCGCAGTAAACGCTGTAAGACGTGAGATGAATTCGGCAAAATGGACGGCCTTCACATTTGCCTTTCAGGCGTGTGTAGCTTGGATTGTAACCTTCATTATTTATCAGGGCGGCAGTCTTATTTTAAGACTCTTCGCCTGAGAATGAGAGATTTTTATGGGCACATTTATAAATATAACCGTTATTGTAATTGCAGTTATAGCCGTAGGGTTAATGATACGGGCAAAAATTAAAAATAAATCCTGCTGTTCGGGCTGTTCCGGCAACTGCTCAGCTTGTTCTCAGCAGTGCGAAAACAGAGAACAAAAGAGGGAGGATTCAAATGAGTGAAATTATCTCCGCTTCTCTCGAAGATTATCTTGAAGCTGTTTTTGTACTGTCGGAATGCCGTGAATCCGTAAGGGTGACGGATATAGCTGCTTTTCTCGAAATTTCAAAACCCAGCGTCCATAAGGCGATGGGAGCTTTGGCGGAAAGAGGATATATAAGCCATGAATCCTATAAAGGCATTACCCTTACCGAAAAGGGAAGAGAAAGGGCAGTTGAAGTTTTAAGAAGGCATAAGCTTCTAAAGAACTTTTTAACCGTGCATCTGGGAGTTTCCGAGGAAACCGCAGAAAAGGATGCCTGCCGAATGGAACACGTTATCAGCAGCGAAACCGCCGAAAGACTTTTAGAGTATATAAATTTTTCAGGGGAAAGCGAGGAGCGTAGAGACGGCTATGGAAAAAAGCAGTAAAAGATATGTTCCCACAGTTGCCGTAATCGGCGCCGGCGCTTCAGGCCTTGCTTCTTCAATTGCCTGCATGAGAAAGTTTAAAGAAAAAAACGTTAATGGCAGAGTTCTGCTTTTTGAGTCTCTGCCAAGGTGCGGTAAAAAAATCCTTGCAACAGGCAACGGAAGATGCAACCTCACGAATGAATTTGCACAAAACACTCTTTACGGCGGCGACAGTGATTTTGCAAAAAAGGTAATTTCTCAGTTTACTCCTGAGAATACAATAGATTTTTTCCGCTCTTTGGGGCTTCTCTGCCGTAAGGAAGAGGAAGGACGAATTTATCCCATGAGCGGACAGGCTGCTTCTGTTCTCGATGCACTTCGCTTTGAGACGGAAAGGCTTGGCTGCGAAACAGTAGCAGATAAAAAAATAACCTCAATAAAGAAAAAAGGTAAAAAGTTTCTCTTAAACAATGAGTTTTACGCCGATGCCGTAATCCTTGCAGCAGGGGGCAAGGCCGCTCCGAAACAAGGTTCGGACGGTTCAGGTTATCCCCTGGCTCAAAGCCTCGGACATACAGTTACAAAAGTATATCCCGCTCTTGTTCCCCTGACGGCAAAAGGCGATTTTTTCCGCTCCCTTAAAGGCATAAGAGCTCAGGGAAATATATTTATGACCCTTGACGGCAAAAAAATCGGACAGGAAAAAGGCGAAATACAGTTTACCGACTTCGGCATTTCCGGCATTGCGGTTATGCAGCTCTCCTCCGCCGCTTCAGCTCTTACGGCAAAGGGAAAGAAACCACTTATCCATATGGATTTCGTTCCTGAAATGACAGAAAAAGAACTTTTCTCGTTTTTATCTGAAACCGCAAAAGTGGGAGGCACAGCGGAAAATCTTCTTTCCGGCATTGTACCAAAAAGGCTGGGACAGGTTATCATGAAAGCCTCTGCCGACAAACCTCTCACCTGTTCCTGCAAAGAGCTTACAAAAGCCGAAATTTCCAAAGCCGTACAAAATCTTAAAGATTTCACTGTGGAAATTACAGGCGCAAGAGGCTTCGACAGCGCTCAGGTATGTGCAGGAGGAATTAAATGCAGTGAGTTTGACAGCAAAACCATGATGTCACTGATAACGGAAAACTTTTTCGCCGCCGGCGAAGTTCTGAACGTTGACGGACTTTGCGGCGGATTTAATCTTCAATGGGCGTGGGCATCCGGTATAATTGCAGGAAAAGCTGCCGCCGAAAGGATAATTAATAATGATAAGAATTAACGAAATAAAGCTCTCCCTCGACGCTCCCCAGTCGGAGCTAAAAGGTGCAGCGGCAAAGGAGCTTAAAATAAAGGCTGATCAGATTAAAAGCCTTACAGTTTATAAGAGAAGCGTTGACTCAAGAAAAAAGGATAATATCTTTTTCAGCTACGCCGTAGATGTAACTCTCGGCTGTAATGAAGAAAATGTACTTAAAAGGCTTTCTTCTAATCCAAAAATCAGCGCAGTTGAGCCTTTCCACTACACTCCCCCGGAGCTTAAAAGAAACTCCCCTTTCCGTCCTGTAATCGTCGGCTTTGGCCCTGCGGGAATGATGGCGGGACTGCTTCTTGCCCGTGCGGGGCTCAAACCTCTTATTCTCGAAAGAGGCAAGGATATAGATACAAGGCAAAAGGATGTAAACCGTTTTTGGCAGTTTAGAGAGCTCGACGAAACCTCCAACGTACAGTTTGGTGAAGGCGGTGCAGGAACCTTTTCCGACGGAAAGCTCACAACTGGCATCAAAGACAAACGCTGCCGTCAGGTATTTTTAGAGCTTGCTGAGCACGGTGCTCCCGAAGAGATACTTTATTCAGGTAAGCCCCATATCGGCACGGACAAGCTTGCTGTTACCGTAAAAAATATAAGAAAGCATATAATCGAAATGGGCGGAGATATACTCTTCCGGTGCCAGTTTAAACGCCTTATTACTGCCAACGGAGTTGTTCACGGAATAACCTACACCGACGAAAACGGCTGCGACTGCGACTTTGAAACTGATGCCGTTATCCTTGCAATTGGACACTCCGCAAGGGATACTGTTGAAGCCCTTTACGGCCAGGGAATTAACATGATGAGAAAGCCTTTCTCAGTTGGAGCAAGAATAGAACATCCCCAGGAGCTTATTAACAAAGCTCAGTACGGCGATTTTGCAAATCATCCCGCTTTAGGGGCAGCGGACTATAAAATGGCCTGTCATCCCCCACACGGCAGAGGCGCATATACTTTTTGTATGTGCCCCGGCGGAACAGTAGTTGCCGCCGCTTCTGAAAAAGGCGGAGTTGTGGTAAACGGAATGAGCGAATATGCCCGTGACGGCGAAAACGCAAACTCTGCGCTCCTTGTAGGAATTGAGCCTGAGGATTTCCCCGGCGACCACGTACTTGGAGGAATGTTCTATCAGAGAGAGATAGAGCACGCTGCATTCCTTGCGGGAGGCTCAACCTATGAAGCTCCATGCCAGCTTGTAGGAGACTTTTTAAAGCAGCAGAAAAGCACTAAACTCTCCTTTGTAAAGCCCACCTGTCCTACAGGAGTTAAGCCCGCAAACCTTTGGGATATTCTCCCCGACAGAGTGAGCAGAACCATGAGCGAGGCAATAGTCAAAATGGACAATATGCTCCACGGATTTGCTCTTCCCGACGCTGTTTTAACGGGCGTTGAAACTCGCTCTTCCTCACCTGTCCGCATTCTCCGTGACGAGTTCTACCAGTCCAATATAAGGGGACTTTTCC
>CAUDRD010000092.1 GCA_958451705.1 uncultured Oscillospiraceae bacterium | reverse complement strand
GCTTATCTTCACAGGTATACTTAATTCCGAAACCGCCGCCAAGGTTAAGCTCTTTAATTTCGGCTCCTGTTTCTTCCTTGATTTTTGCAATAAAGTCCATCATAACTTCTGCCGCAAGCTCGAAGGGAGAAATATCAAAAATCTGTGAACCGATATGGCAGTGAAGACCACAAAGCTCTACATTTTTTAATTCAAGCGCCTTTTTGACACCAACCATTGCTTCACCGTTTTCAAGAGCAAGTCCGAATTTAGAATCAATCTGTCCGGTTCTGATAAAGCTGTGAGTATGTGCATCAATACCTGGCTTAATGCGGAACATGATTTTGGCAGTGATATTTTTTTCTTCAGCAACCTTTTCAATGGTTTCAAGCTCTGTAAGGTTATCAACTACGATTCTGCCAACATTGTTTTCAAGGGCGAATTCTATCTCTGATAAAGTCTTATTATTTCCGTGGAAATAAATACGCTCTGCCGGAAATCCTGCTTTAAGAGCTGTATATATTTCGCCGGCAGAAACTGTATCAATGCTCATGTTTTCCTGTTTGCAGATTCTGTACATCTCCATGCAGGAAAATGCCTTGCTGGCATAAGCTACGGTTCCGTGACCGCCATAATTATCCTCAATAGATTTTACAAAAGCACGGCAGTTTTTTCTTATTTCGTTTTCGTCAACAACATAAAGGGGCGTACCGTACTTTTTGGCCAAATCTATTGTATCACAGCCTCCTATTTCCAAATGACCTTTTGCGTTTACATTTAAACAATCTGAAACAAACATAAATAGCCTCCTCAAATATCACAATATGGATTTTTCTATAATTTCTTTTATTTCATCAACGCCTTCACCTTTTACGGCAGAAAACGGAATGAGCTTTAATTTATCGTCGCCTATTCCGGCTCCTTTCAGCTCCTCATCAATAAGTGACAGCCTTTTCTCACGTTCTGTTTTATTCAGCTTATCGCTTTTTGTAAGAACAATGACGAATGGGTATCCGGTATGAATAAGGAAAGAAAGCATTGATAAATCGTTTTCGGTTGGGGGGTGGCGCATATCAATCAGCTGAACTACTAAGCGGATGTTTCGGTTAGAAGAGAAATATCCTTCCATTAGCTCAGACCAGCGAAGTTTTTCAGAGCGTGAAACTTTAGCGTATCCGTATCCCGGCAAATCAACCAGCTTAATGTTTTCAACACCGAAAAAATTTATTGTAGTGGTTTTACCTGGTGATGAGCTTACTCTTGCGAGGGATTTTCTGTTGGTAAGCTTATTAAGCAGTGAAGATTTTCCCACATTTGAACGGCCGGCAAAAGCAATTTCAGGCATATCTGATTCCGGAAGCTGAGCAAAAGTACCGTAAGAAGCTTCAAAAACAGCTTTTTCAAATTTCATTGTACTTTTTCTCCCCTTTCGTTAGCATTATTGAGTAATAGAAGTGCGTTTGCCGCTGTTATGATTATCTACTACTGCTGTCACTGAATTTTCTGAATGTTCATTGCATATCTCTTTGCATATTTCAGCATCGCTTTCTTTGCTGCAAACAAGAGCGTTTTTCAGTACCGTATCCATAGTTTCTGCCGTAACAAATTCTATGTTTTCGATAACTTTTGGATCTACCTCTTTTAAATCAGAAGCGTTATCAGCAGGTATAATCACCTTTTTAATACCATGACGGTATGCGGCCATAGTTTTTTCTTTAAGTCCGCCTATTGGAAGTACTCGACCTCTGAGAGTAACCTCGCCCGTCATTGCAACATCGCCTCTTACAGGTATTCCCGTTAAAGCTGAAATGAGAGCAGTGGTAATAGTCACACCTGCAGACGGTCCGTCTTTAGGAACAGCTCCCTCAGGAACGTGGATATGAATATCTTTGTTTTTATAGAAATCCTTATCAATATTAAACCTATCGCAATTGCTTCTTATGTAGCTGATTGCAGCCATGGCGGATTCTTTCATAACATCGCCCAATGAACCTGTAAGCTTAACGTCACCCTTACCGTCCATAACGGCAACTTCTACGGGCATTGTCTCTCCGCCGACGCTTGTCCAGGCAAGTCCTGTTACAACTCCGATTTCATCCTTGCCTGCCTTCTCTTCGGGCTTGAATTTTCTCGGTCCGAGGAACGTTTCAATATTATCTGCCTTAACAGAAACTCTTGAGCAGTCGCCTCCGGCAATTTTTACTGCTGCTTTTCGGCAAAGAGCCGCAATAAGCTGTTCGAGTCTTCTGACTCCGGATTCCCTGGTATAAGAGTCAATTATATCATAAATGGCGTCGCTTGCTATTCTCATCGAACTTCCGTTAAGACCGTGTTTTTTAAGCTGAGCGGGTACAAGATATTTTTTTGCTATTACAAATTTATCTTCTCTTGTATAGCTGTCGAGCTCTATAACGTCCATTCTGTCAAAAAGCGGAGCAGGTATGCTGTATTTATCGTTTGCTGTTGTAACAAAAAGAACGTTGCTTAAATCAAAGGGGATTTCAATATAATGGTCTGTAAAAGTGTAATTCTGAGCGGGGTCAAGAACTTCCAGAAGAGCCGACGATGGATCTCCTCTGTGGTCATCACCAAGTTTATCTATTTCATCTAAAAGAATTAACGGATTATGGCTTTTACATTGCTTTAAAGCCATAATTATTCTTCCCGGCATAGCTACCACATATGTTTTTCTGTGCCCTCTAATCTCAGCTTCATCATGTATTCCACCAAGTGAAATCCTTGCAAATTTTCTTCCGAGAGCATCGGCCATAGCCTTTGCAATTGAAGTTTTACCAACTCCGGGAGGACCTACAAGACATAAAATCTGACCGCCGGTTGTCTTTGTAAGTTTCTTAACGGCAATGTATTCAAGAATACGCTCCTTGACTTTTTCCATTCCGTAATGACCGGAATTTAAAACCTTTGCGGCCTTTTTGATATCTGTCTGATCTTTCGTTTCGTTGTTCCAAGGAAGGGACAAGACAGTATCGAGATAACTTCTCAAAACAGCTCCGTCCTGAGAACCGGCAGGCATTTTATAAAGTCTGTCGCAATCTTTTAACAGCTTTTCTTCTGATTCTTCCGGCAGCTTTAAAGCAGTTATCTTATCTTTATATTCCTGCGCCTCCTTTCTCGGATCGTCGTCTTCGTCAAGCTCTTCGGCAATCACACGCATCTGCTCACGCAAATAATAATCGTGCTGGCTTTTATCCATTTGCTGCTGAACTTTTGCATGAATCTTTGCCTCGATATCAAGTATTTCGGTTTCACGCACTAAAACACGGCAAGCAAACTCCAAACGGTCAATAGGATTGATAATTTCAAGAATTTTCTGCCTGTCAGTATACTCAAGCATAATGTTAAAACCGATATAATCGGCAAGGAATCCGGATTGCTTTGCATCAAGGACGTTCATAAGTATATCCGAAGAAAGCTGCGGACTGTTTTCGGTATATGCATCAAATACATCTTTGGCATGTCTTACGAGAGCTTCTTCATAAAGTTCATCGGTCTTTTGGATCTTTGGCTCCTCAATGGGTATTACGGATGCTGTCAAATACTCGGAATCAGAAACGATTTTAGCGGCTCTGGCTCTTTCAATTCCTTCTACTACTACACGAATATTTTCACTTTTAGGAAGCCTGATAATTTGCTTAACAATGCCGATAACGCCGATTTTATACATATCATCAAAGTTTGGATTATCGTCACCGATATTTTTTTGCGCTACTAAAAAAATTCTTCTATCCTGCTGCATTGCGCTGTTAAGAGCTTTTACGGATTTTTTTCTTCCCACATCGAAATGCAAGGTCATACCCGGGAACATAACAAGCCCTCTGAGAGCGACGGCCGGAAGCGTTATTATATCTTGAATTATATTATTATCTAACACGGAACTCACCTCTGAATCAAAAACCAAAATAAATATGATTACTGCAATTATATACTAAAACGCATTTCATATCAAGAAAAAGCTATATTTGGCAATGGCTGAATTATAGCTTTAATTAAACTCTTTTGTATTTAATTTATACAAAAAACAAATCCGGCGGATGAACCCGACGGATTTGAAAAATATGTTAAAACAATATTTTTAGTTAACTGATACATCCTGCTTTTTGATGCCGAACAAAATTCTGAGTATTCCGCTAAAGGCCTTAGGGCTTCTCCAAACTACTACTTTCATGTCACAACGCCTCCATCATCTTTTGCACAAGCAAATTCCAATAACTATAAGCGCAATGGACATAACCACCACTAAAGCTTTTGCCGGCAAACAGCAAGCAACAAGAAAGCCTATGCCAAAGGCAATAAACCAACCTCCACATTTTCCCCTGCGGTTATGAAACACTTTACCACCTGCTTACACATGGTTTGCTTTGTGATTAGTAACATAATACGCAGTTAAAGAAAAAAGGTGTTAGTCCATACTGAAAACCGTTAACAGCTTACCTGAATCAAAAGAGACAGTGCATTTATCATCTGTAATTTCATTGCTGACACACAGTCCGCAGCTGTTGCACAAATCATACTTACTAAGCGGATATTTAAATCCCGTAAGAGTTAATCCCTTAACTTCATCGGAATATGCAAAAAAAGAAATATATCTTTTGCTTTTTGAAAAAAAATAAACACCCGGATTCAGCATTAATATTTCATTCTGTTCGTCTTTTAAAACAATTTTAGCGTCTTTATCAAGCCAGTAGGATAAAAGAGTTAAATTTGCATATGTATGGTCAAATCTTCCTCCAAGACACCCTAAAAGTAGGAAGTTTCTAAATCCTAATTTATAGCCTTCTGACACCGCTATAAACAAATCAGTTTCATCTTTCTCGCTGTTAAGCTTTATAACTTTACAGCTTTGATTTTCAGGATACGGCGAAGAATCAAAATCGCCGACAATTAAATCAGCGGATACATTCATAGCTTGACTATGTAAATAACCTTTGTCAGCACATATTATAAAGTCGGTTTCATTAATATTTGCAAGAGTTTTGCTGTAATCAGAAATAACTCCCCCGCCTATTATAACACAGCGATTTTTTGTTACCATTTTTTCAAATCCTTTGCTTCACTGTACATTGTTTTGTAGCTTTCATGACGTGTCTTTTCAATCTTACCGTCATTTAAAGCTTCAATTATTGCACATCCTTTATCTACCGTATGTGAGCATGAGACAAATTTGCATTTACCTAAGTAAGGCTTAAACTCAGGAAAACAATACTGAATATTTTCAAGGTCGATACTTTCATTTTTTTCAATATCAAAGGATGAAAAGCCAGGCGTATCCGCAACATAGCCTCCACACACTTTGTAAAGTTCAACCGCCCTTGTTGTATGACGTCCTCGCCCTAACTTTTCGCTGATTTCGCCTGTGTCAAGGTTCAGACCTTCACATATTGAATTTAAGAGTGTTGATTTTCCAACACCGCTGTTGCCTGTAAAGGCACTCACCTTTCCGGAAATCCATTCTCTAACTGTATCAATTCCTTCTTTTGTCACCGATGAAACACATACAGTTTTAAAACCAGCATTTTTATAGATTTCTGAAAATTCACTTAAATCTTTCAGATCACTTTTTGTAAAAACTATAATCGGTTCTATTCCTTTGTTTATAGCAATAGCTGTCATTTTATCTATCAAATACAAGTTGGGACTCGGATTACAAGCTGCCGATAAAATAAACAGTTGTTCTATATTTGAAACAGGTGGTCTTATAAGAAAGTTTTTGCGTTGATGTATAGAGTCAATGGTGTTTTCTCCGTCACTTCTAACTGTTATAGTGACTTCATCACCAACAAGAGGAGTTATCTTTTGCTTTCTGAATACTCCCCTTGCTTTGCACTCATATACCGCATCGGCGGCTTCTATATAATAGAAACCGCCAATGCCTTTTAATATTTTTCCGTTTAAAATAACATTCTCACTCATTCGCCAAACCTAAACAAATGTCCGTTATTTTCCTGGTTAGCGCTGGTATCATTTGTATCTTGAGAATTAGAAGTTATTTCTTTATATTCCTCGTTGGAAATAGACTTTGTTTCAAAGTTAATATTGCACTTATAATAAGTTGTTCCATTAATTGTTACTGTAAACTCAGCATTAGTTGCAGTACCTGAAACTGAAATTTTATTATAAGTATTGCCGTTAAGTAAAACCTGAGTGCTTGAAACAAGTTCGTTGTCAAGGAAAGCTTTTAGTTCGCCGTCGCTTCCAAGATTAGGAAGGTTAAACGAAATATTGACAGTATTAGCCGGTTTTTTGCCACTGCTTACTTCAACATCAATAACAGTTCCTTTCGGAACAGGACTTTTGTCTTTTATTGACTGAGAAAGAACAATACCCTTATCCTTATCGCTGTCAACTTCTTTTATTTTTCCTATTTCGAGTTCAACACTTTTAAGCAGTTCTTTAGCTTCATCAATAGAAATACCAACAAGCGGAGGTACTTCAACTTCATTTCCACTCTTTCCGGTACTTACAAATACCTGAACGGTATCTCCGGCAGTTA
>CAUDRD010000091.1 GCA_958451705.1 uncultured Oscillospiraceae bacterium | reverse complement strand
TGATAAACGTTGCCGTCCATTTCAAATGTGACGCCGTTTCTGAAATCGCCTGCTGTAACCATAATATTATTCCTCCGAAAATCTGTTATTAACAGTAATAGTTTATACTATTACAGGAAAATTTTCAAGTCCCTATTTTTACAGGGAACTTAAAGCAAAAATCCTTTTAATATAAGAAAAAAACTCAATTAAAATCACCTTAGAGCACTATAAGCTCTTCGGGAGCTTCGGTAAGGTTTTCGCATCCGTCAGGGGTGATAAAGGCCATATCCTCTATTCTAACGCCGAACTCTCCGGGAAGATATATTCCCGGCTCAACGGTGACGATCTCGCCGCTTCTGAGAGGCTTTTCGTTTCTCGGTGAAAGGTTTGGCCTTTCGTGTATTTCAAGCCCTACTCCGTGGCCTGTGCTGTGGCCGAAAAACTTGCCGTAACCTTCTGCGGAAATTATATCCCTTGCAAGAGCGTCAGCTTCTTTTCCGGTCATTCCTGCTTTAAGACCGGCAAGACAGGCGTTTTTAGCTTTTAAAACAATATTATATATTTCACGCTGCTTGTCGCTCACTGAGCCCACCGCCACAGTCCTCGTCATATCGCTGTGATAGCCTTCCACCACTGCGCCGAAATCCATAGTGATAAAATCGCCGTTTTCTACCTTCTTATCTCCCGGTACGCCGTGAGGCATTGAAGAATTTTTTCCGCTTACGGCTATTGTCTCAAAGGAAAGGGCCTCTGCTCCGTTTTTAAGCATGAAAAAGTCAAGCTCCAGGGAAATATCCCTTTCGGAAACACCGGGCTTTATAAAGGAAAGGATATGCTCGAATGCTCTTTCGGCAATTCTCTGCGCTTTAATAATCTTTTCCTTTTCCTCCTGGCTTTTAACCATACGCAAATCGGAAATTATATTGTCCAATGTATCGTCGCTTATAATCTCAAAGCCGGAAAGCGTATTTTCGTAACTTCTAAGCTGTGAAACAGTGACGATTTCAGACTGGATATATATTTTCTTGCAGCCGTGACTTTCCGCTATATCTTTTATCTTTGCATTTACTCCCGTTTCGAGAACCTGACAATTTGTGATTTTTCTTTGGGCAGCCTCTATATATCTGCTGTCCGTGGCAAAAACCGCTCCGTCCTTAAAGGCAAAGAGAAAACCGTCCGATGAAGGAAAATCCGTAAAATATCGCCTGTTAATTTCGTCTGTAATCAGCGCTCCCTCACCGTCTTTTAAACAGCTGCAGAGCTTTTGGAGATTTGTCACAGTATCGCCTCCAGTGCTCTGAGAGCAAGTACATAGCTGTTCTTTCCAAAGCCTGCAATCTGTCCCACGCATACGGGAGCTATAACTGAGGTGTGACGGAACTCTTCTCTGCCGTGGATATTTGACATATGCACTTCCACAAAAGGCTTATCAGTGGCCGCAATGGCATCACGGATAGCGTAGCTGTAATGAGTATAAGCTCCGGCGTTTATAACGCAGCCGTCATAGCCACCAAGGAGCACCGAGTGAATTTCATTTATAAGCTCGCCTTCGCTGTTGGACTGGAAAAAATCGCACTGAAAGCCCATTTCAGCGCCTTTTTCCTCTATCATGGCGTTGATATCCCTTAGGGTCTCGCTGCCGTAAACGGAAGGCTCACGCAGTCCTGTAAGATTAATATTTGGCCCATTTATTATTTTAACCTTTTTCATTTGCTTTCACTCCGTTTATACGGTCAAATTCTTCTAAAATCGGTTTCTCACGTCTTCTTCTGCTCTCGAAAACCTTTACGTTTCTTGTCTCCTTACGGGCGGGATTTACAAAAACCGTAATTGCTCCCACTATATTTCCGCCTCTTATATCCGTAAAGAGCTGGTCGCCTATTACCACCATTTCAGAGCACTTAATACCCATCATTTTAGCGGCTTTAATATATCCCCAGGGCATGGGCTTAAGTGACATTCCGATTGCGGGAATACCCAGAGCGCCGGAAATCCACTTTGCTCTTTTAGGCACTGCGTTAGAGAGAATAACCATTTTCATTCCCTTTGCCTTCATGTCGTCAATCCACTGGGGCACGCCGGGAATAAATTCCTTTGAGCAGTCGTAGGCGGTGGTGTTGTCAACGTCAAGGCAAAGGCCCTTGCCGCCGATTCTTTCAATATCTTCCAGTGTTATGTCCGTCAGCCTGTTGAAACGGTAACGGGGCATAGCTTTATTCATTTAATTGCTCCTCTCTGATAAAACACAAAAAGCGGACCGCTTTTGCAGCCCGCCTTATGTATTTACTTACTTGTATTTACGCTTACGAGCGGCCTCGGACTTCTTCTTACGTCTTACAGAGGGCTTTTCGTAATGTTCTCTTTTACGAACTTCCTGAATGACGCCGTCTCTTGAAGTCTGTCTCTTAAAACGTCTGAGTGCACTTTCAAGTGACTCGTTCTCTTTAACTTTAACCTGACTCATCTATATTCCCTCCCTCCGCTGATGCAGGGGTCTTATTATTTAGTGATAACACTTTGATTATTATACTATAACGAAAAGCGGCTTGTCAACCTCTATATGCGCTTTAGTCAAAGGGTTATCATAAATATTTTACATGGGTTTTACTACAATATTTACAAGTCTGCCCTTTACATAGATCTCTTTGACTATATTCATGCCCTCAATAGCCTTTGCGATTGCGGGCTCTGCCTTTGCAAGAGCGATAGCCTCGGCGCTTTCGATTTCGGCGGGAACTGTAAGCTTTGCCCTTACCTTGCCGTTAATCTGAGCGACGATTTCCACTTCGTTCTCCTTGCACTTATCCTCATCGTATGTGGGCCATCTTTGCTCGTTTGCCATGCCTTCAAAGCCGCAAACCTGCCAAAGTTCTTCGGTAACGTGAGGGGCAAATGGATTTAGAATTATGATAAAGTCATGAAGCTCAGCCTTTGTAACCTTGCCTGTCTCATAGAACTTATTGAGAAGAGTCATCATTGCGGCAATTGCAGTATTGCACTTAAGGGCATCAATATCACCTGTTACCTTCTTTATTGTACGGTGCATATCCGCCTCAAGTTCCCCTCTGTATTCGCCGTCGCAGAGGATATCCTGAAGTCCCCATACTCTTTCAACGAAACGTCTGCATCCCTTGATGCTGTCGTTGTTCCAGGGAGCAGCCTTTTCAAAGTCGCCTATAAACATCTCGTAAAGACGCATTGTATCTGCGCCGTATTCGTTTACGATATCATCGGGATTTACAACGTTGCCCCTTGACTTACTCATCTTTTCGCCGTTAGAACCTAAGATCATGCCGTGGCTTGTTCTCTTTTTGTAGGGCTCAGAGGTGGGAACTACGCCGATATCATAAAGGAACTTATGCCAGAAACGACTGTAAAGCAGGTGAAGGGTTGTGTGCTCCATACCGCCGTTATACCAGTCAACGGGTGTCCAGTATTCAAGAGCTTCTTTAGAAGCGAGAGCTTTGTCATTGTGAGGGTCGCAGTAGCGAAGGAAGTACCAGGAAGAGCCTGCCCACTGAGGCATTGTATCTGTCTCACGCTTTGCGGGACCTCCGCAGTGAGGACAGGTTGTGTTTACCCAGTCTGTCATCTGTGCAAGAGGTGATTCGCCGTTTTCAGTAGGCTCATAGGAATCAACCTTGGGAAGTCTAAGGGGAAGCTCTGACTCGTCGATTGGCACATATCCGCACTTGTCGCAGTGGACTATCGGAATAGGCTCACCCCAGTATCTCTGACGTGAGAACACCCAGTCACGAAGCTTATAGTTAACCTTTGCATGGCCCTTGCCCTCATCGGTAAGCCACTTTGTAATAGCTTTCTTTGCCTCTTCAACGGTCATACCTGTAAGGAAGCCTGAGTTTACCATTACCCCTGTTGCACAGTCTGTAAAGGCTTCCTTCTGAACGTCACCGCCTTTGACAACTTCAACAATGGGAAGATCAAATTTCTTTGCAAATTCCCAGTCACGGGTATCATGGGCGGGAACAGCCATAATAGCGCCTGTACCGTAGGAAACAAGAACATAGTCGGAAATAAAAATCGGAATCTCGTCGCCGTTTACAGGGTTAATTGCAGTTACGCCTTCAAGACGAACGCCTGTTTTATCCTTGTTAACCTCTGTACGCTCAAAATCAGACTTTCTTGCGGCTGTTTCCTGATATGCGCGGATTTCGTCCATATTCTTAAGAACACCTGACCATTTTTCAATGTAAGGATGTTCGGGGGAAATAACCATATATGTTGCGCCGAAAAGAGTATCGGGACGGGTTGTGTAAACTGTGAGGGTATCGCCCGTTGAAGCGGTAAAGTCAACCTCTGCACCTGTTGAGCGGCCAATCCAGTTTTTCTGCTGAATCTTTACTCTCTCAATATAATCAAGGTCGTCAAGGTCATCTATAAGTCTCTGTGCATACTCGGTTATTTTAAGCATCCACTGGCTCTTGACCTTTCTTACAACCTCTGAACCGCAGCGCTCACAAACGCCGTTTACAACCTCTTCGTTTGCAAGAACGCACTTACAGGAAGTACACCAGTTAACCGCCATCTCTTTTTTATAGGCAAGTCCCTTTTTGAAGAGCTGAAGGAAAATCCACTGTGTCCACTTGTAGTAGCTGGGATCAGTTGTATTTATCTCTCTGCTCCAGTCGAAAGAAAATCCCAGGGACTGAAGCTGCTGTTTAAATCTTGCTATATTTTTAGCTGTAACAATTTCCGGATGAACGTGGTTTTTAATTGCAAAGTTTTCAGTGGGGAGTCCGAAAGCGTCCCATCCCATGGGATAAAGTACGTTGTAACCCTCAAGTCTCTTTTTTCTCGCAACTATATCAAGTGCGGTGTATGAGCGGGGATGTCCCACGTGAAGTCCCTGTCCGGAAGGATAAGGGAACTCTACAAGGCAGTAAAACTTAGGAAGGGTATAGTCGTTTTTCGCATGGAAAGTGCCTTTCTCCTCCCATATATCCTGCCATTTTTTCTCTGTCGCTTTAAAATCGTATGCCATTATTTATTCTCCCCATTTCCAATAAGCTCTTTTATATCAATCTCTTTTGCATCTGTCCAAAGACGCTCGAGATTGTAATATTCACGGCTTTCACCGAGAAATACATGCACAACAACAGTCTCGTAATCGAGAACTATCCAGCCCGTTGATTTGCCTTCAATGTGGTCGGGCTCAACGCCCTGCTGAGAAAGGGCGTACTCAACTTCATCGGCAAGAGCCTTAACGTGTGTTGTGGAAGTACCTGTGGCAATTACAAAATCCTCCGCAACAATTGTAAGGTCGCCTATTTCCATAACCTTTATATCCATGGCCTTTTTCTCATCGAGAGCTTTAACCGCAGCAGTAAGAATTTCTTTTGTATTCATTTCTTCACTTCCTTAATATAAATCGACGCCTTCGTGGACAAGAAGTATATAGTGACTTTCCCACTTTGAATCGCCGTTATAGTATACCATATCGTCTGCGACAATATAATCGTCAAAAAGACTTCCGTAAATTTTCTCAATATAATCAAGGGTATAATCCTTGCTGATTTTAAGAACTACAAAATCAGCTTCGCCGTTTTTAACAACGTCTCGCTGTCCTTCATACATTTCCGGATATGCCTCATATTTAAGGTTTATTCTCGCAAAGTATTTATTGACCGGAAGCTTATCGGCAGCCATATAAAAGCCGTGGTCGAGAAAGCCGTAATTTATCATGGTGGAATTGGGGACGGAATCTATAATCTCGGCAAACCTGTACTGAACGGTATCTTCTTTTTTCTCAAAGAGAATTGAGATATTTCGGTTTCCGTCAAAAGTAGCTGCAAAGGAAATTATCATTGAAGCTGCAACGGCAGCGGTGAAAATCGTTTTAGGCTTCGCCTTTTCCGGTATGTACTGCCAGCCTTCCTTCATAACGTCGCCCAGCACCGCAGCTCCGAGAGAAGCATAGGGAATGAGTGCCGCCGGATAGTACATATAAGATGTTCCGCCTCCGTATATACCTAAAACGGAAGCTGCAAACATAACGGGAAAAATAATTTTAGTTCGCCAGTCGGGGAGGTATCTTTTCTTTACGAAAAGCAGACCCGCTCCGCCGAACAGTGCCAAAACCATTGACGGACCTATGCGCTCTATACCCAGTTTCAGATTTTTCCAAAGGGTTAAAATTGTACTCTCATCGGACTGCACCGTGGGTGAGTAGCCGAAAATATTTTCAATAAAATATACTTGTATTAAATCGGCTGTTGCTGAGTTAAAAGCAAAGTAAAGGAGCACAGGAATTGTGGGTATAAAGGTGCCGCCTAAAAATACGAGACAGCTTATAAAGGCTTCCTTAATGTGCCTGCGGGAAACAAGTATTATAAAAAGCCCCGCCATAAAGATAAACCAGGGTACAATAAGGGTAAATTTCGACCAAAACACAAGTCCGGAACATATGCCGTTAATCAGCAGCGTTTTATAGGACATGGTTTTTTCCGGATAGTCCTCTTTAAAATAACGAAGAAGCGAATAGAGAAGATACGCTAAAAGGGGGAAAATA
>CAUDRD010000090.1 GCA_958451705.1 uncultured Oscillospiraceae bacterium | reverse complement strand
GCATTTTTTCACCCTGGTTTTTGACGGAGAATTTGCAGGGTACTGCGGTATGCACGAAGTGTGCGGCGAATGTTACATTGCCAATATCGCTGTGATGCCGAAGTTTCGCAGAAGGGGAGGAGCCTCTCTGCTTTTAGAAAAGCTTATCTCCCTGTGCCAAGAAAATTCATGGGAGTTTATCTCCCTGGAAGTGCGAAAATCC
Organism: uncultured Oscillospiraceae bacterium; assembly: GCA_958451705.1. Lineage (GTDB taxonomy): Bacteria > Bacillota > Clostridia > Oscillospirales > Acutalibacteraceae > UMGS263. Next base: position 6,436 of record CAUDRD010000090.1, on the reverse strand, counting down.
AATACTGCGGCCATTTCTCTCTATGAAAAATTTTTATTTGAGCCGGCGGGTGAGCGCAAAAACTTCTATACAAACCCAAAAGAGGACGCTTTAATAATGACGAGAAATTTTAAAATAGGTGATAATATATGAAAATACTTGCTATTGAAAGTTCCTGCGACGAAACAGCGGCGGCTGTTGTAGAAAACGGCAGAGAGGTGCTTTCAAATGTAGTGGCTTCCCAGGTTGAGGAACATAAAATTTACGGCGGAGTTGTGCCGGAAATAGCTTCAAGACGCCATACCGAGGCAATTTCCGGGGTGGTTTCAAAAGCCCTCAGCGATGCAGACTGCTCTCTTTCGGATATTGACGCCATTGCTGTTACATATGCCCCCGGACTTATAGGAGCACTTCTTGTAGGCGTTAACTTTGCAAAAGGACTTTCAGTTTCTTCCGGTATTCCCCTTGTACCTGTTCATCATTTAAGGGGACATATAGCTTCAAACTATCTCACTTTCCCTGAGCTTGAACCGCCGTTCCTTGCCCTTGTGGTTTCCGGCGGTCACAGCCACATTGTCGAAGTTAAGGATTATACGGACTTTTCCGTAATAGGCAAAACCCGTGACGATGCCGCAGGGGAAACTCTCGACAAAGCTGCAAGGTCAATGGGTATTCCCTATCCGGGAGGACTTAACCTTGATAAGCTCTGCCAGGGCGGCGACGTTAGCGCATACCGTTTTCCGAAGCCTAAAGTTGACGGCAGTGTCTATGATTTCAGCTTTTCCGGCCTTAAAACCTCCGTTATAAATCTTCTCCATAACATGAAGCAGAAAGGTGAGGAGCCGGACGTTAAAAATATCGGCGCATCTTTTATGAATGCCGTGACAGGACTTCTCTGTGACCACACAATGAAAGCTGCTGAGGAATACGGATACAAAAAAATAGCCCTTGCGGGAGGAGTAAGCGCAAACTCAATGCTCCGTGAAAAAATGGAAAAAGCCTGCAAAGAGAGAGGTATAGAGCTGTTTTTGCCCGATAAAAAGTACTGCGGAGACAACGCCGCAATGATAGGTTCTCAAGGATTTTACGAGTTTGAAAAGGGTAATATTGCGGATTTAAATCTCAATGCCTTCGCAACAATGCCAATTGATACCCTTAATCGCTGAAAAACGACGGGATTTTGCAAGTTTTTATCTTGATTTATTCATTTTGACTGAATAATGCAAAAAAATTGACAGAGAATTAACATTTTGGCAATTGATTGTTCTTTCATATAAGGGTATAATATCAACAAGCGCGTTAAAGGGAGCAAAAAGCTCTTTTAAACGTTCAAGATAGATTTTTAAGAAAGGGGATTAGTGGTTATGGCTAATCTTACAACAAATCCCAGCATCCTCAGCTGGATTGAAGACAGAAAAGCTCTTGTAAAGCCCGAAAAGGTTGTTTGGATCGACGGTTCCAAGGAGCAGATAGAGCAGCTTCGTGCAGAGGCTTGTTCAACAGGCGAGCTTATCAAACTCAATCAGGAGAAGCTCCCCGATTGTTATCTTCACCGTACAGCGGTTAACGACGTTGCACGTGTTGAGAACCGTACTCTTATATGCACTCCCACAAAGGAGGAGGCCGGCCCCACAAATAACTGGATGGCTCCCGATGAGGCATACAAGATGCTTGACAACATAGCAAGAGACAGCTATGTTGGCAGAACAATGTACGTAATCCCCTATTCAATGGGTCCTGTTGGCTCACCTCTTGCAAAAATCGGCGTTGAGCTTACAGATTCAATATATGTTGTTCTTAATATGGCTATCATGACAAGAGTCGGCAAGGCTGTTCTCGATGTTCTCGGCGACAGCAATGACTGGGTTCGTGGTTTCCACGCAAAATGTCAGATAGACGAAGAGAAGAGATATATCTGCCAGTTCCCCCAGGATAACACAATTATCTCTGTTAACTCAGGTTACGGCGGAAACGTTCTTCTCGGTAAAAAGTGCTTCGCACTTAGAATTGCTTCTTACCTTGGTAAGAACGAGGGATGGATGGCAGAGCATATGCTTATCCTCGGCGTTGAAAAGCCCGACGGTGAGACAAAGTACATCTGCGCAGCATTCCCCTCAGCTTGCGGTAAGACAAACCTTGCTATGCTTATTCCCCCCGAGATTTATAAGAAGAAGGGCTACAAGGTATGGTGCGTAGGCGACGATATCTCCTGGATCAGAAAAGGCGCTGACGGCAGACTTTACGCTATCAACCCTGAAAACGGCTTCTTCGGCGTTGCTCCCGGAACAAACGAGAAGTCAAACCCCAACGCTCTTGCTTCAACAAGAAAGGGCACAATCTTCACAAACGTTGTTCATAACCTTGATGACAATACAGTATGGTGGGAAGGCCTTGATAAGAATCCCCCCGAGCACGCAGAGGACTGGACAGGCAAGCCCTGGAACGGCAAGACATCCGATGTAAAGGGCGCTCATCCCAACAGCCGTTTCACAGCTCCCGCTGTAAACTGCCCCTGCATCAGCCCCGAGTTTGAAAACCTTCACGGTGTGCCGATTTCAGCATTTGTTTTCGGCGGCCGTCGTGCAAAGCTTGCTCCCCTTGTTTATCAGTCAAGAGACTGGAACCACGGCGTATTTGTCGGTTCCATCATGGCTTCTGAGACAACAGCAGCAGCAGCCGGTGCAGTAGGTGTTGTTCGCCGTGACCCCATGGCTATGCTTCCTTTCTGCGGATACAACATGGCTGATTACTGGCAGCACTGGATCGATATCGGTAAGACACTTGATCCTGACAAGGCTCCTAAAATCTTCAACGTTAACTGGTTCCGTAAGGATGACGAAGGCAACTTCATGTGGCCCGGATTCGGCGACAACCTTCGTGTTCTTGACTGGATTCTTGACCGTTGCGACGGCAAAGTTGACGCTGTTGAGACAGCTATCGGCTTTGTTCCCAAGGCAGAGGACATCAACATTGAAGGACTTGAGGGTGAGGTTTCCCGTGAGTCTCTTGAGAGCATCCTTGACGTTGACAAGGAGCTTTGGGCAAAAGAGGCTGACGGCATTGCAGAGTTCTATGCAAAGTTCGGAGACAGACTTCCCGAAACACTTAAAGCTGAGCTTGAAACCCTTAAGGCTAACCTTAAATAATTAAGGGTATACTTTAAAATTTAAACCGGCGTTGTCATCACGACAGCGCCGGTTTTTGATAGTGATAATTGGATGTGGTAGTTTAAATGGAAAGTCTGATTTTTCCTGATTTTATAAAAGTTTGCATTTTGATATTCACTCCATATTTATCAGTTAGATATATTGTTTTATACAGTAAATCTATTATTAGAAAAAACAGAAATCAAAATGACAAATATAAAAACGAGCCAGTTAAAACAAAAAAAGTTGAAAAAATTACGTTTGTGTTAAAAATTTTATTACTTTTAATTTTTATGTACGCAGTTAATACCATTTTGCGCAATAATCCCTTTTACCATTCAATAGTAGTTTGTGTAATTGTTTTGGTTTTAATTGACATGATAATAGAAAATACAAAAGCAGTTAGAATGATTGCATCACAAAAGGCAAAGGTATCAAGTGATACTGCCACGGGTTCAATTTATTTTTTTAGTTATATTTTATTATTTGCATGTACAGTTAAATGGATTGATGTTTGGAATTATATATCTACATATTTAAATAATATAGCTGCCGATATTTCCCATGCTATATTATTAATAGTACTTTATTTTTTATATTTAACGGTGATTTTTTCTGCAGTGGCATTTGCTTTAAAGGATCTGATGTTATTAATTAAGAGTGGCAAGAATATACTCAGTACGTATTTGAAGATTTATAGTACTATATCTGCTTATGACTCAGCAGACTTAAAATATGAGTTCCATATTACGAAATCGACAGGTCGTTATAGATGTTTAAATAAATTATTAAACATAATTGTGGATATTTTCCTTGTAATTCCGCGTAGCGTTATTATGTTTTTTCAAATCATATTTTGTTTAATAAATTCAATATTTGATAAGATAATTAAGATTTTTAAGAAGATATTTAGTGCCAATGAAAATATAATTGTTGAACGAATGATTAAAATTGCTGTCATTTTTTCTCTAATTATTGTTATAGCTATTAATAGATATTATCCTTTTTTCAATAATCAAGAATCAAGTACAAGTATTTTGGAATTTGTTTCTAGTGCAATCCTATTACCATTAATATTTGAATGGATATACAGTCTTTCAAAAAGGAAAGATTACTTAGCATTAAAGAGAGGCGGTAAAATGAGCAGGGAATACACTTATTTTAATTCCGAAGCATGGGATAAATGGGCACGGGAGGGCAGCGACTGGTCTGTACCTGTGACCCATGAGGAATATGAAAACGCTCTGAAAGGGGAGTGGGGCATATATCTCACTCCCTGTATAACCGTTCCCCATGAGTGGTTTGGGGAATTAAAGGATAAAAAAGTGCTCGGTCTTGCCTCAGGTGGTGGTCAGCAGATGCCCATTCTCACAGCTTTAGGAGCAAAGTGCACCGTTTTTGATTATTCGGACAGGCAGTTAGAGGCTGAAAAGATGGTTTCAGATCGTGAGGGATATTCCATAGAAATAATCAAAGGGGATATGACAAAAAGGCTTCCCTTTGATGACGAAACCTTTGATTTGATTTTTCATCCGGTTTCAAACTGTTATGTAGAGGATGTATATCATATATGGAATGAGTGTTACCGTGTTTTGAAAAAAGGCGGAATACTCCTTGCGGGAATGGATAACGGCATAAACTTTTTAATTAACGATGACGGAACCGAGCCCCTTGTAATAGCCAATAAGCTGCCTTTTAATCCTCTTAAAGAGAGTAAAGAACGTTTTGAAGAAATGAGAGAACAATGTGACGGAAGCGTACAGTTTTCCCATACTTTGGAAGAGCAGATAGGCGGCCAGCTTAAAGCAGGCTTTACCCTTACGGATCTTTACGAGGACAGAGATCGTGAGGGTGAGGGATTAATAAGAGAATATGCTCCTCAGTACATAGCCACAAGATCAATCAAGGCAGGCTGAGCCTGCATTCAAGTCGAAGTAGTGTAACACTGCAAGTATAATGCACACATAAAATAAAAACAAATAAGCAAAATTGCCTATGTTTAGGTTTATTCTGATCGCAGGCTTTGTTGTTCTGTTTGTTGTCAGGTGGTGTGCGTCTTGATAGCGGACGTGTCCGCCGCAGGCACTTATACTTGTTTTTTGCTGTCGGTCAGTGTGCGGAGTGGGTGCAGGCTCAGCCTGCCTGCTTGCCCCAATCCTTTTTTTCTGCTAAAATAGTCAAGATAATTTTGCTTTGGGAGAATTTATTTTTATGACATATAATCTTACTCAGGGGAAAATTGCTAAATCCCTTATCGGTTTCAGTTTGCCTATGATTTGCGGCAATATTTTGCAGCAGTTCTATAATGTTGCGGATACTTTAATAGTCGGCAGAACAATCGGTGCTACGGCCCTTTCTGCCGTAGGTTCCTCTTATTCGCTTATGGTGCTTTTAACCTCTGTTATACTCGGTCTTTGCATGGGCAGCGGAGTGGTATTTTCCCAGCTTTGGGGAGCAGGACGAAAGGATGAAATGAAAACCTGCATTTTTAACGGCTTTATCTTTATCTTTGCTGTTACTGTTGCGATAAATGTCCTTTCCTTTCTGCTTCTCGAAAACTTTATTGTCTGGCTTAATATCCCGGCTCAGGCTGTTGAGTTCACAAGGGAATACCTTCGGGTGATTTTCACCGGAATAATTTTTGTCTATATCTATAATTTCTTCGCTTCAGTTTTAAGAAGCGTCGGAAATACCCTTGTACCCCTTATTTTTCTTGCAGTTTCCGCCGTACTGAATATTGTCCTTGATATAGTCTTTATCGTTAACTTTTCAATGGGTGTTGAGGGTGCGGCTCTTGCCACCGTTATTGCTCAGGGCGTTTCGGCTTTTGCAATTACCGTCTATTTCTTCTTTAAAGGCAGGGATATAAGCCCCGCAAAACGACATATGCGTCCCGGTAAGAGGTACGTTAAAATGATTCTCTCGAACTCACTTTTGACCGCAATACAGCAGTCGGTTATGAATCTTGGCATACTCATGGTTCAGGGACTTGTAAACAGCTTCGGGTTTGCAGTAAGTGCAGCTTTTGCGGCAGTGGTAAAAATAGATGCCTTTGCCTATATGCCCGCTCAGGATTTCGGCAACGCATTTTCAACTTTTGTCGCGCAGAATTACGGCGCCGGAAAGAAAAACAGAATCAATCAGGGATATAAAATTGCTATTTTAATATCGTCTGTTTTCTGTGCCGTTTCGTCGGCGTGTGTATTTATTTTCGCTTCGCCCCTTATGGAGCTTTTCGTAAAGGCGGAGGAAGCTCAGATTATCGCTATAGGTGTGGGGTATCTGCGAACCGAAGGAGCCTGCTATGTGGG